>JAYSQO010000058.1:0-11784 GCA_043721535.1 Bdellovibrio sp.
TGAGCAATTGATTTTCCAAATTGTTCACGTGATTTAATATAGGCTAACGTAGCGTCGTAAGCCCCTTGCGCAATACCGACCATTTGCGCGCCGATACCAATGCGACCTTCATTTAAAGTTTCAATGGCAATTTTATAACCTTTGCCGATTTCACCAAGAACATTGGTTTCTGGAACTTCACAATTTTCAAATATTAATTCGCATGTAGAACTTGCTCTGATTCCTAATTTGTCTTCTTTTTTACCAACAGTGAATCCTTTGAAATCTTTTTCCACTATAAAGGCCGTAATGCCTTTGTAACCCTTAGCCATATCAATATTTGCAAACACGATAAAGAAACTGGCTTCTTTACCGTTAGTGATCCAAAGTTTGTTGCCATTTAAAATCCATTTGCCATCTTTTTTTTCAGCACGACATTTTAAAGCAAAAGCATCTGATCCTGACGAGGACTCAGATAAACAATAAGCGCCAACCCAAGCACTGGCTAACTTAGGTAAATATTTTTCTTTAAGGCCATCAGAGCCCCATTTAACAATGGCGTTAGTTACTAAAGTGTTTTGCACATCACACAAAACTGAAACTGATCCGTCAACGCGAGCAATTTCTTCAATCGCAATACAGGCCATTGTAATTGTCGAAGCGGCGCCACCGTATTGTTCCGGGGATTCAATACCCATAAGGCCCATTTCAAATAATTTTTTAACAATCTCAGGATTCATTTCTGCTTTTTCATCCATGTGGTTTACATGCGGTTTGATTTCTGTTTCAGCGAATGAACGAACCGCTTCGCGAAAAGCGACTTCATCTTCAGACCACTGAGTCAGCGCAGGACGAGAGTTTTCTACAGACATAAATATCTCCTTAATAAATTACCTAAGATAAATTAAGCTCTTCTGAGAAATGAATCAAGTAATGCTTTGCATTATTTATCAGTTTCTGACTTTGAACAAAGTGCGTGCACCATGAGGGTTTTTCTCGACAGAAGTCGAGAATTTAAGGACGATAGAGACTATATGAATCAAGAAATGCTTCAAAGAATTGTCATCTTTTTTGTCCCGCTGCTTTTTGCGCTTTGTTTTCATGAATTTGCTCATGGGCTGGTTGCTAAATGGAGAGGGGATTTGACCGCAGAAAGATTAGGTCGATTGACGATGAATCCGCTAGCGCATGCGGACCCCATTGGAACATTTGCGTTTCCGTTGATGTCGATATTTTTACAACTGCCAATTAGTTTTGGCTGGGCAAAGCCTGTTCCTGTAGATCCTCGAAATTTAAAAAATGTTCGCACCGATATGTTTTGGATTGCACTAGCGGGGCCGCTATCAAATATTTTATTGGCCGTAGTAACAACAGCTTTGTTAGCGGTTGTTGTGCACATGAATTTATTTACAAGTTATCAAGTGGGAATTTTTGAATTTATTAAAACATTTATTCAATTAAATCTATTTCTCGCATTTTTTAATTTGATTCCGCTGCACCCATTAGACGGTGGAAAAGTTTTAGCCCGATTTTTACCAGCGCGGATTAATGATAAGCTAGAACAAAACGAACAGCTTTCAGGAATTATTCTGATGGTGTTATTATTTTCAGGAATGCTTACTTTTTTAAGTATACCCGTATTTGTTATGTATAAATTTTTGATTGGATTAGCGGTCTAAAGATATGACACAGATTGTAAGCCCAACAAACGAACCCAAAAAACCTAAAGTTATGAGTGGCACCAGGTCGTCCGGGGCTTTGCATTTAGGTCATTATTTTGGTTGGTTGTCGAATTGTTTGAAATTACAAGATCAGTACGATTGTTATTTCGGAATTATGGACTGGCACGGAATGACAACAGCCTACAAAAGCACAAAAGAAATTAAAAACTGGAATCGGGATATCTTTGCCGAAATCGTCGCCTGGGGTTTAGATCCTGAGAAAAGCACTTTGTTTATTCAATCAGAAATTCCTGAACACATTGAATTGTTCATGTATTTTATGAATTTAACACCGATGGGTTGGTTAGAACGTGTTCCCACATGGAAAGATGCTGAAGAAGAGGCCAAAGCCAGCGATACTCATAATTTAGGTCGATTTTCTTATCCCGTGTTACAAGCAGCTGACATTGCTATTTACGGCGCAGCCCTTGTGCCAGTCGGTGCCGATCAAGTAGCCCATTTAGAATTAACTCGTGAAATCATCAGACGCTTTAATCATTTGTATAAAGCTAAACTTCCAGAGCCTAAGGCGTTATTGACTGAAACGCCGTCATTCCCTGGTTTGGATGGTCGTAAGATGTCTAAGTCTTACAACAATTCAATTTTGCTATCGGAAGAGGAAAAATCATTGAAGAAAAAAGTAAATTCGATGGTGACTGATCCGCAGCGCGTGCGTAGAGAGGACACAGGTAACCCTGAAGTTTGTCCTGTATACAGTTATCATAAACTGTTTTCTTCAAACGAGAATTTAAAATGGGTGGTTGATGGCTGCACAACTGCAGGCATTGGCTGCGGAGACTGCAAAGCTAAACTATGCGGAAACATCGAGCAAATGATTAAAATACCACGCGAAAAGAAAAAAGAATTGTTGAATAACCCTAAAACGCTTGATTCAATTATCGAAGCAGGACGCGAAAAGGCTCGTATGGAAGCGAGAAAAAATATTCAAACCATCAGAGATTGGGTACTATGAGTATACGTGTACAGTTACAGCAATTTGAAGGTCCATTAGATTTACTTCTTTATCTTATCCGTAAAGAAGAAATGGATATTTTTGATATCAATGTGACAGAAATCACTCAACAGTATTTAGATTATATTAAAATGATGAAAGAATTTGATATTGAAGTCGCTGGTGATTTTATCGCGATGGCTGCGACATTAATTCAAATTAAATCAAGATTGCTTTTACCACAGTATGATGAAAATGGTGAAGTTGTTGAAACGGAAGATCCAAGAAAAGAACTGGTTCAAAAACTGCTAGAATATGAAAAATACAAAGAGGCGGCTAAGGCTCTATATGAAAGACCATTACTAAATCGTGATCAGTGGGCGCGTGGCCTACGTGAAAAAATTGAATTAAATAATGATGAAATTGAACTTGAAGACAATGCTTTGTTTTCTTTAATTGGCTCCTACCGCAAAATTACAAAGTCTTTACATAAACGCATTCATAAAGTCAGTATCAAGCTTCAGTCTATTGCGGGTCGTATTCTAGAAATGAAAGAGCGCTTGATTGTTGGACAGCAAACAACAATGCGAGAACTTTTTAATCATTCAATTACCGAAGTGAAAGAAAAATCAAGAAATGCATTGATTACTTTCTTGTCACTACTAGAGCTTGGTAAAATGGGCTATGTTTCAGTTTTTCAAACTGAAAACTACGGTGATATTTATGTAAATACGAAAAAAACAATTGAAGGTGATGTTGTTTCTAAAGTCGAAGAATACGACAGCATTCACGCTGAAGATATTGCGACCAGACTGACAGCCAAACATGCAGCTAAACAAAATAAAAATGATGATATTTTATCTGATGAAGAAATGACTGAAGTTGAACAAATGAGTTTTGTTCTCAATGATGGTGATGCTCACAAAGTTATTGAATCTCTTGAATTCGATCATTTAGTTTCAAACGAAATATTAGCTAATTTTAATGAAGATATGGCTTCTGATGATGAAATTTTGGCAGCTGAAATGGATGTTGATTCTTCAGATTTAAGTCTAGATATAAATATGATTAAAGATTTTTCCAACGAGTCCTCTAGTGACCCTTCAACAGAAGAGCAGGTGTAGTTATGGCTAAAAATAAGAAACAAAAAAATATTGAAGCAGAAATATTAAAATTCGACGTAGAAGCTGAACTGAATGTTGATGGCATCGAAATGGATGCAGGTCTGTTTGAAAATATTGAAATCAGCGAAGACTTATTAGCTACGCAGGCGGATGTAGACCTTGAAGGTTCGGAATTAGAATCATTTGAAGCAGCAGAAATCGCTGAAGTTGAATTTATCGAAGAAGAACAAGCTGAAAGTATTATTGAAAGTATTCTTTTTGCATCAGACAGACCAGTAAGCCTTTTATCTATTCGTGAAGTTTTTAAAGGAACAAATATCACTAAAGACAAAGCGAAAAGAATTTTAACAAACTTAGCTGTTGAATACGCAAGTGGTCGTCGCGGGATTACTTTAGAAGAAATCACTGGTGGTTACCAAGTGAGAACTAAAATTGATAATATGAACTTTTTAAAACGCACATTAAAAACTCGTGCTTTTAAATTATCTGGTCCAGCTTTAGAAACTTTAGCGATCGTGGCCTATAAGCAGCCTGTGATTAAATCTGAAATCGATCAAATTCGTGGTGTTGAATCAGGCCACTTATTACGTGCATTGATGGAAAAAGGTCTTTGTAACTTTGAAGGTAAAGCTGAAAATTTACCAGGTCGTCCTATGCAGTACGGAACAACACGAAGGTTTTTAGAAATCTTTGGTTTACGAAACATTAAAGAATTACCAACGCTTTCACAAATTGATGAACTTTTACCAGAAGGTATTGGTGAAGATGAAGATGATCAAAAACCAACTTTAGCTACTGTAACTGATTCAATGTCTGAACAGGTTAAATCGGTCAGCTATTCACAAGGTGAAGAAGAACTTGGTGATATTGAATCTGAACTTCAAACAATCACGACATCATCTGATTTCTTTGAACAGGAAAAAGTCAGACAAAAACAAAAACGTGATGCTGAAAAAGCTCAAGATATTCGTGATGCAATGACTGTTGGTGAAGAAGTCGCTAAAAGAGATATCAACTGGCTTAAAAAATACGACGAAAGCTTATTAGCTCCTGCAGCAACAGCTGAAATTATTGAAGAAACAGATGCTGAAATCAGTGAGTTAAGTTTTGATGAAAGTGAATCAGCAGATGAGGAGCTTCCATTTTACAATGAGGCAGATGATGAACCAGAAGCTTCTGGAGAGCTCGTATAAAAAATTATATCCTGATAGGTGTATTTTTTTATTTTAGTTCCATGATGGTTGTTATGGGAAATGGATCATCATTTTTAGGACGTTATACAGCTAGTTTTTATACACCTGTGGCGAACATGACCGGTGTAAACACAACGTGGAATTTTTTTAGTCCAGATCCAGCGAACATTATGTATTTCAAGTATATCATTCATTTTGAAGACGAATACGGAAATCCGACACAAGAACCTGTAGAACAGTATTATCCCACACACAAAGATGGATCTGAATTCGCGCATCATGTGCGTCGGCATAATTATATGATGAGATTTGTGGCCATAGATTCAGGACGTATTGAGCAAT
Source organism: Bdellovibrio sp. (assembly GCA_043721535.1). Taxonomy (GTDB): domain Bacteria; phylum Bdellovibrionota; class Bdellovibrionia; order Bdellovibrionales; family Bdellovibrionaceae; genus Pseudobdellovibrio. The sequence goes on from JAYSQO010000058.1 coordinate 5,312, forward strand.
TTTTTATTCCGTGGATTTGTAAAAAAAATCCGAAAGCTACTAAAATTCAATTTGAATTTATAGTTAACGCGATTCCATCACTTGATAAAGTGATCACACTTAAAGACACGCCGTATGAGGATTTGATAACCAGTCAAATCGTTAATCAGGGGATATTTCCCTGTGCGCCAGTTGAGAACCCATGAAGAAATATGTAGAACAATTAAATATGTTTCTTTTTTTACAAGGTCATAAAGAAAGACTAGCTGCTTTTAGAATTGTTCTTTGTGGGACTTTATTTTACATAGCTTGTTACAGGCAACTTGTCGTTGAACAGTTTGGCGAAAATGCATTGATCCCGAGGGCGCTGGCATTCACTATTTTTCCAGATTACTACAAGCCATTAATTCAGCTTTTCTTCTGGCCTGATTCGATGGCGTACATAGTTCATTTTATTTATATTATTTTATTATTAGCGGCAACTCTAGGAATTTTAAATCGACCACTGTTATTTTTCACATGGATTTTAGCGCAAGGATTTATTCAGAGAAATTATTCAGTTCTTTTTGGCGCTGATGTGATTGGGACATTATTGTTATTTTATTTAGCTTTTACAAACTGTCAGTCTTGTTACACGATCAAAGATTTTTTTTCTAAATTTAAGACCACATCAATTGAATACAACCCCAATCACTGGGGCGATCAGATCAGTAGTTTATTCTTTAGATTATTACAAATTCAAATCTTTACGATTTATATGTATACGGGTTTTGAAAAATTAAAAGGCACAACTTGGTGGGATGGTACAGCACTTTGGACAGTGTTGGTTAACCCTCAATTTACAGGTTTTGATCTGATTTTTTTAAAAAGCTTTCCACTGCTTTTTGCAGTGGGAACTTTTGTCACTATCATTTTTGAAGTCTATTTCCCAGTGATGGTGGCCTTTAGGAAAACCCGCTACTTATGGCTAGGGATGGGGATTTTGTTCCATTTACAGATTGGAATACTGCTCAGTTTGATGTCTTTTTCATTGGTGATGGTATCCACATATTTTTTATTTTTAGACCGTCTCGATTTGATACGATCAATTAATTTTGTTAAACAGAAAATACAATCATTCCGATAAGTTGTCATGGTGAATGGGCTATCTAAAACTTTTTTTAAAATTGGTTTTCTTTATTTTTTTCTACTAAGTTGTACGCCATCAGCACAGAATTCATTATTATCATCAAATGGCGGCAATAGTAATTCAGGTTCAAATTCAAACAATCAGACTTCGATACCTGGCAGGCCAACTATCGAGCCCGATGGCATTATTGTTCCAGGAGGAAAAGTTTTAGCTGCGGGAATTGAAAACGGGGATTTGTTAGAAGTTTCTGGAAAATGTTCTGATTTAGGAAATAAAAAAAATATTATTCTTTTTCAGGTTTTTGAAAACACATCTGAAAATGGATTTCCGTTGATTGATAATGCGATCGATTGGAAATGTCAGGCCAGTACTGCAACCACAGAATTATCTACTGGCAATGAAACTTGTTTTGTGGCATCGCAAGGTTTAGGTGTTGTTGAAAAGAAAGATCCACCTGAAATAACGCCACAATATCCACAATGTCATAATGGTCGATTTAGTTTTTTCGTAAGACTTGGCCGCGCCATGAGAAATGATCCGTTAAGTTCAGATTTTAATGATACGACTAATCCAAGATCGAATTATCTTTTGAAATTAAAACTAAGACTGATTAATGACAATGCTCCTGTGATGGATTCTGATTTGGTTAAAGTGACAGTCAACCGAGTTGTGGGTAAACCAAGTGCCAAAGTCACATTAGTTGCACAAACTATGAAAATTGAAGTTGATGTGGCTAAATTTTCAAATATTAAATATAACGCCTTTTATAGTGCTTCAGGGGCTTCGTATCATGCGAACAATACAGTTTCCGGAAGTTTATTTTCGAATTGTTCAATCACAACAGTTTCCGGAACTGGAGCTGTTTCTACAGCATGTTCTTTTATTAATTCAAACGTTGTGCCGTCAGTTACGTCAGCTGCCGAATTTACTCATCTCAATTTAATTCCTGGTTTTGTTTATGCCTATCAATTTATGGCTGAAGATTTTAATTATGTTTACCCCAGCATTTCCGGCACAGAAACAAGTGGTTATGGTGCGGCTGTTGGACATATTGTTCCGCCGATGTTTATTGTTTCAAGTGTTGCGACGACAGGCCCAATTCGTTGTACAATGACAACAGAAGCTCGCAGTTCGGCTTATCATATTGAATGGGCTTATCGTACAGATAATCCTACATGGATGTTATCAGCACCAACAACAGGAATTAGATATGGACTTAATGGTTGCAGTGGATCTACAGCGGCGATTAAAGGAACTTCAAATTGTGTTATTCAAGGCGGCGGAGCTGGCGCTGATTATTACGTAGCTGTGAGAACTTATTATGATCGCAATGGCGATGGTCTTGCAACCCCAGGTGTCGATTTGATCAGTGACTGGGGCCCGCTTGGTGCAACTTGTGAATTCTAATTTTTTATTAAGCTAAAATGTTTCATCGAAAGAAACTTGTCCACCCACACCCATTTGGTAAGCTGACACACGTCTTTCAAAAAAGTTAGCTAATTCTTGCATGTCTTGTAATTCCATAAACGTAAATGGATTTTTTGTGTGGTAACGTTTTGGAATATTCAACATTTCTAAACGTTGATCAGCGATGTATTCTAAATACTGACGCATATCTGTGATTGATAATCCCGCTACACCATGAGTTAACAAATCTTCAGCAAAAGTCATTTCACAGTCGATAGCGTCTTCTAGCATTTGTACGACCATCTCTTGCATTTGTTCATTGAATAATTCGGGTTCTTCTTTGCGAACAGTGTTAATCACCTCTAAAGCGAAAGCCATATGCATGCTTTCATCACGGAAAACCCAATTTGTACCAGAAGCTAAACCTTGTAATAAACCTTTGCTACGTAAGAAATAAACATAAGCAAATGCCGCGAAGAAAAATAGACCTTCGATACAAGTTGCAAAACAAATTAAATTCATTACAAATTTTCTGCGATCTTCGATGGTTCTTAATTCATCAAGGTTATGAACTGAATCCATCCATTTAAAACAGAAATCAGCTTTCTTTTTAATAGATACAATATTTTCAACCGCAGAAAATGCTTTTTCTCTTTCGTCTGGATTAGGAATATAATTATCTAATAAGGTTAAATAGAATTGGACATGTAGGGCCTCTTCGTAAAGCTGACGGCTTAAGTACAGTCTGGCTTCCGGTGAATTGATATGCTTGTACAAATTTAAAACCAGATTGTTTCCAACGATAGAATCACCAGTGGCAAAGAAAGCCACCAGACGGTGAATTAAATGTTTTTCTGAAGCTGTCATTTTAGAATGAAGATCAGCTAAATCAGTTGAAAAATCAACTTCCTCAACTGTCCAAGTATTCTTGATTCCATTTTTATACATTTCGTAAAATAATGGGTATTTCATTGGTCTTAAAGTTAAATCAAATCCTGGATCTAATATCATAATCTACTCCGTAAGTAATAAGTACTGTCTAAGTTGTTAGTTTACTGGCACGCTTCGCAGGCTTCTGGATTATCAAGACTGCAGGCAATCACTTCTGATTCAGAATACTGCTTTTTAGTTTCTGTTTCAGCTTGTTTTTCAGCAGCTGTTTGTAAACCATTAAATGACATAGCTTCAGTTGTGTTTGTCGACGATTTTTTAACAGTTGTTTTTGCGATTGAAGTCGCTGGCCGAGATCTTAAGTAATACGTCGTTTTGATTCCTTGTTTCCATGCATACATATACATTGAAGACAATTTACCAATTGTTGGTGCATCTAAAAATAAATTAAGTGACTGTGCCTGATCAATGAAAGCTCCACGAGTAGCCGCCATATCAATCAATGATTTCATGGGAACTTCCCAAACAGTTCTATAAAGAAGCTTCACATCATCAGGAATAATATCAATATGCTGAATTGATCCTTCATGAATTTTAATTTCATTACGCATATCTTCATTCCATAAACCACGTGCTTTTAATTCAGTGACTAAATATTTGTTCACTTGCATAAATTCGCCAGACAATGTTTCGCGTTTAAATAAATTTGAAACTTGGGGCTCGATAGCCTCGTAGCAACCCACGATAGACGCGATCGTTGCCGTTGGTGCAATCGCGATCATTAATGAATTACGTAAACCTGTTTTTTGAATTTTAGCTTTAAGACTGTTCCAGCGTTCTTGTTGTGTGGGTTTAACATTCCAAAGATCAAACTGAAGCTGACCTTTAGCCGCTTTTGTTTCAGCAAAGCTACCATGAGCCCCTAATTTTTCAGAAAGTTCAGCACTAGAAGTTAAGGCATTGAAATAAATCTCTTCTTGTATTTTAGCTGACAACGCTTGTGCTTCAGCAGAATCAAAAGCTAAATTTAATTGAAAGAAAGCATCTTGTAAACCCATCACACCAAGGCCAACGGGTCTCCAACGGTGATTTGAAGCTCCTGCAGTATCAATCGGGTAGAAGTTAATATCGACCACGCGGTCTAAATATTTCACGGCTAAACGAACGGTTTTTGCTAATTTATCAAAATCAAACTGACCATTCACTATATGTCGACCTAAGTTCACAGAACCTAAATTACAAACTGCTGTTTCACTTTTTGAAGTCACTTCTAAAATTTCAGTACACAAATTAGATAAATGAATCACATTTCCTGGTTCGCCAGTTTGATTGGCTTTCATGTTAGAAGCATCTTTCCATGTCATCCAACCGTTACCAGTTTGCGCTAAAGTCTTCATCATTCTTGAATATAATTCACGCGCTTTAATTTGTTTAACGTACATCTTTTTTTCTTCAGCTTCAGCATAAGCTTTTTCAAACTCAGGCCCATAAATATCTACAAAGTGGGGAACAATATTCGGATCAAATAAAGACCACATTGAATCTGTTTCAACACGTTTCATAAATAAATCTGGAACCCAGTTCGCCATATTTAAATTATGAGTTCTTTTTGCTTCATCACCGGTGTTATCGCGAAGTTCTAAAAAATCTTCAATATCGGCATGCCATGTTTCAAGATAAACACAAGCAGCACCTTTACGTTTTCCACCTTGATTAACAGCGGCCACAGAAGAATCTAATGTTTTTAACCAAGGAATAATTCCATTTGAATGGCCATTTGTTCCTTTAATTAACGATCCACGTGACCGAACACGAGAAAAGCCCACACCAATACCGCCTGCAAATTTAGATAATAAGGCAATGTCAGTGTATTTGTCATAAATAGCTCTTAAATCATCTTGCGGAGAATCTAATAGATAACAAGAACTCATTTGTGGGCGTAAAGTTCCTGAATTAAATAGAGTTGGAGTCGACGGCATATAATCGTGTGACGAAATTAATTTGTAAAATTCAATAGCTTCAGCTGAGCTTGTTGAAAGACCACAAGCTACACGCATGAAAAAGTACTGAGGAGTTTCAAAAACTTGGCGTGATGTTGGATTTTTTAATAAATATCGATCATAAATTGTTCTTAATCCGAAATATTCAAAACGATCTGTCTTATAGTGTTCGATAGCAGCACATAATTCAGCTTTGTGGGCTTGGACGAATTTTAGAGTGTCTTCAGATAATAGACCATTATTAAAGCCAAATTGAACTGAATCTGCAAAAGATCCAATTTTTTGTGATTTAACTTCTTCATCGACATATGTTGATAATAGACGGGCAGCTAAACGTGAATACTCAGGGTCTTCGCCAATAAGTAGAGACGCTGTTTGAATACAAAGATTATCTAATTCTTTTGTCGAAGCTCCATCATAAAGACCACTGATGGCCTTGGTTGCCACACGAAGAGGATCAATTTGCGTTAAACCCTGGCCGCAGCGGTTTACGCGTTCAACGATTTTAGTGACGTCGACCGGTTCAAGAGTGCCATCACGTTTTTTAACTCTCATAACATGAGAATTGTAGTTTCCAGATTGTGCGTTCTGTGAGTTTAACTGTGAGTTTGTATTTGCATTCGTGCTTACTGTATTTGTTGTCGTCATGACATTTTCCCCTCAGAAAATAAAAGATATCCGCAAGCCTTGAATAACCTTTATGGCGATTCAAACCTAGAGCATCTTAGGTCTAGTTTAATTTTGATCAAGATAAAAGTGATTGACCGATCGTAGCCAATCTCAACACCCACTTTAATGTTGTCTTTGTGACCTGTTAGTTTCCTAAAAGCTCACTCCAACTACTATATCTAGTGGTGCGATTCTAAGCCTCATCCTATAAGGCCGATTTGTTCTTAAAATTAGGTTGAGGTAATTTATTTAAAGAATCAAATAAAATTGTTCATTTGGACTAAAAAAAATCATTTTTTTCTAGACCTTTGCCTAAGTTGTCAGCATGCGCCATGCGAAAAGTGAAGAAAAACAAAACTAATGTCTGGTGAGTTTTCTCTCTCGAGAATCAGTGTCAA
>JAYSQO010000059.1:0-29889 GCA_043721535.1 Bdellovibrio sp.
TCAAATAAACCCTTAACCAGACCCCGTATGTTCCGAATATCAGACACTAATACCACATGCCCCAAGATCCTAGGGGCATTTCTCTGGGACAGTTTCTAAGCTTTTTTAGCCCAAGAAGAACACCAACCTTCAGAAGCAACGGCTTTGCCTGTAGCAAAAGGCATTTGGCAAGGCGCTGCTTTTTTACCGTCTATTGTCGCTTCTTTATCACCAGTGTAGAAAACACAATTTTTACATTTTTGATCTGCAAATTTAACACCCGCGCGATCAGTCATTAATGCTTTATCTTTAACATCTGAATGATTTTGAACATAACTGACTGCTTTAGATTGTCCATCTTTTGGATCTACAAGTTTTAGTCCTGCACCAGCTGCGGCAATACCACCACCACGTTTACGTTCAGCCTTTGCGATAAGTGGTAAAATTAAAGCAACACCAGTCGCTGTTGCAAGAGATCCTAAAAATGATCGTCTATTCATTGAAAACTCCTTGTTTATACTGTTTATGATTATCATAGTAGCTATTTTCATTTGGTTTTCAATAAGATTTATGAGATGAAAGATAAACCATGTCATCCATCACACCACCTATATACCAACTCGGTCCTGACTTTTATGACGAAGTTACACCAGCCCAATTTCCAAAAAAAATATTACGTTACTTAAATTCCAAAGCTGCTGATGTTAATTCGCATATCGACCATCCACTCAAAAAAATTCCTCATGAAAATTTTTGGAATTTTAACCCTTTAGAAAACAATATTCAAAAACCCTTGGCCTTAAGATATCACGGTCATCAGTTTAGACATTACAATCCTGATTTGGGCGATGGCCGCGGATTTTTGTATGCGCAATTTCAATACAAAAATGAATGGTTTGATTTAGGCACAAAAGGTTCTGGCCAAACACCTTATTCACGCCAAGGTGATGGACGTCTCACTTTAAAAGGCGCAGTTCGTGAAGCGCTCGCAACTGAAATGTTAAATTTTTATGGACTTTTTTGTAGTGAGACCGCTTGCATCTATGAAACCGGAGAAAATTTAAGTCGCAATGATGAACCCAGTCCAACAAGATCTGCGGTCCTTACACGCTTAACCCGTGGCCATATCCGTATTGGAACATTTCAGCGCTTGGCTTATTTAAATCAAATTGATCAAATTAAAAAACTCACTGTTTATGTTTTAGAAAATTACTATCCTGATAGTTTAAAAAATTTAAACTCAGAGCACGATCAAGTCCATCGTCTTTTTAAGTCGGTCAGTCAAAGATTAGCTGAACAAGCAGCACAGTTGATGGTTTCAGGATTTGTTCATGGTGTTTTAAATTCTGATAACATCAATATTACTGGTGAAATATTTGATTTTGGCCCTTATCGCTTTTTACCCAAATATGACCCCAATTTTACTGCAGCTTATTTTGATCACTCTGGTTTATATTCTTATGGTCGCCAACCAGAAACGCTATTATGGAATTTAGCCCATCTAGGACTAAGTCTTGAAAAAGCTTATCCAGATTTTAAAATGCAACCTTACATTGATTCTTTTGAAGAACTCTTTCATCAAGAATTTAAAAAATCATTTCAGAATAAATTAAATATTCGTTTCAATCATGAAAATGATGGTGAAAAAGCGGTTTATCTTTTTTATAAAACCTTGTCAGAAGTTTCTATTGGTTATGAATTAGCTTTTTTTAGTTTGCATACAGCACAAACCCACGCAAATCCTGTTTTTAAAGATCCTGCTGTAATAACATTTTTAAATCATCCTGATATTCAAGAACTTAAAAAAATAATTGAAAATGGATCTGTATTGAATGAAAGTCTTTTACCCAATGATTATTTTAAATTTGAAAAACCTGAAACATTATTAATTGATGAAATTGAAATGATCTGGAAACCGATCACTGAAAATGATGATTGGAGTCTTTTTGAACAAAAACTCCAATCACTTCGAAAATTTAAAAACTTATACAAACTTTGATTTTGACCAAACTCTAAATTTTTCTATGTAACCATAAGCCGCAGGCACAACAATTAATGTTAATAACGTTGAACTGACAACCCCACTTATAATGGCTACACCCATTGATTGTCTTTGTGCACCCAGCGCTGTCACTCCAATCGCAATCGGTAGGACACCTGCAGCTAACGCAAGTGATGTCATAACAATCGGGCGAAGACGAACCCGACCTGCACGAATAATTGCATCGTTAATTGATAAACCTTCTCTGATCATTTGCTGTGTGTAATCCACAAGTAAAATAGAATTCTTAGCCACAACACCCATCAGTAGAATCAAACCAATGATTGAAAAGATATCGATCGATTTACCGAAAATAAATAAGCCGGCAAAAGCGCCAGAAATGGCTAATGGTAAAGCTAATAAAATCGTGAATGGCGTAATAAAACTTTCATAAAGCGACGCCAGCACCAGATAAATAAATAAAACTCCTAAGCCCATGGCTATCGTCATATTTGTAATCAAATCGATAAAATCTTGCGCTTGCCCTTCAAATTTATAAGTTACACCTAGTGGTGGTTTCATTTCACCTTTTAATAATGTTTCAATTTCAGCAGCAGCGCCGCCCAACTGCCCACCAGTTCCTAAATTCGCACTGATCGCAATGAATCGACCTTTGTTTTGACGATTAATTTGTGAAAATCCCACAACTTTTTCAGCCCTTGCTACTTTAGATAGTGGCACCATATTAAAGTTTTGATTTGGCACTGTCGTTGTTGCAAATTCTTTTTCTAAATCCATTTCTGCGTCTAAAAATTTAACACGCACATCATATTCGATTCCATTTTTTCTGTAGACTGCTGGCAATGCACCTTCTGTGCGGTAACGAAGTTCTGCACCGGCTGTCACAGTTGAAATCCCTAAAGCTTCAGATCTATCGCGATCAAAAACGACACGGTATTCAGGTTTACCGGATCTAAAATTCGTATCCACATCGATCAAGCCAGGAATAGCTGCGATTTTTTTCTGTAAGGCTAGGGCAAATGTTGATAACTCGTTTAGATCATCGCCTACAATGTATAAATTAAGTGGTTTTTGACCAGCACCACTGATATCCACATCAGTGACAGCAATGATTGCTTCTTCATTAAAACTTTTTAAAGCTTCACGAACTTTATCTTTAACTTGGCCAGTGGTCATTTTTCTTTTTTTAGATGGCACCAAGTGCACATAAAAATCAGATTTATTTGATTCATACTGGGCTGACCCAACTGTTAAGGCCACTAAATCGATTTCAGGAATTTTCTTTAATTCTGCTTCAATCGTTTTTGAATAGTTTAATGTGGCCACTAAAGAAGTCCCAACTGGTTTTTCTACGGTCACCGAAAATTCACCGATATCTGCAGGTGGTAAAAATGTTTTTGGAATATACTTAGCTAAAAATATCGTGAGCATAAAAAAGACCAAAGCTGAAACCAGCACTGTTCTTCTGTGGTTAATTGTCCACTTTAATGCTGATTCGTATTTATCTGCCATACGTGTTTGAAATTGATCAAAAGATTTTAGAATTCGGCCGATAAAGTTATCTGATTTTTCAGCGTGAGTACCTTTAGCATTCACCATATAGGCCGACAACATCGGCGCTACAGTAAAGGCATCAAAAATTGAAATGATCATAGTGAAAACGACAGTTAGACCAAACTGTTTAAAAAATTGTCCGACAATACCCGGAACAAACGCAATTGGACCGAACACGGCGATCACCACAAGTGTTGTTGCGATTACAGCTAAAGTGACTTCTTTTGTACCCTCAAGGGCTGCGGTCTTTGCATCTTTGCCCATTTCCATATGCCTAAATATATTTTCACGTACAACGATGGCATCATCGATCAATAACCCCACTGCCAAAGACAATGCAATCAACGTCATAATGTTGATTGAAAATCCCATAGCGTACATCAAAATAAATCCACCTAATAATGAATTTGGCAATGCTAATCCAGTAATAAAAGTTGATTTCGCTGAACCTAAGAAAAAGAAAACAACAATAATACAAAGTAATATCCCAATAAAAATACTTTCGCGAACATCCTGCACATTTAAACGAATAGGCACTGACCCATCACGCACAGTGACCGCTTCAGCTTTAATTTCTTTTAACTTTAAAAATTCATTCACTTTAGCAACTTCACCTTTTACACGATCTGCTACGGCTACTGTGTTTGCCCCAGATTGCTTGAACACTTGTAAGAATAAAGAATTTTGACCATTAATCGACGAAAATCGTTGGGCTTTGGCTAAAGTTTCTTTCACTTCAGCGATTTCAGATAATTTAACAGGACGGTCAGATCCTACGAAGCTAACTGACACGTCTTTGATTTGATCAATTGAAGTGAATTCACCAACAGCGCGGTAAATTGTTTCTTTTTCAGATGTTTCATATTTCCCTATAGGAATATCTTTTGAAGTCTCTTCAATTTTTTTAGCGACTTGAACCATCGATAATTCACGGTCTTGTAATTTATTTTTGTCGACTAAAACTTGAATTTCTTTTTTCTGCCCACCCACAAGGCGCACTAAGCCCACATCAGGTAGTCGTTCAAATAAAGGTTTAATTTGTTCATTCGCTACATCATACAGATCAGCAGGGTTCATTTCTGAATTCACAGCAATAATAACAATGGGCTGATCGGCAGGGTCAAACCTGCGAACAACAGGTTCTTTGGCGTCAGTTGGTAATTTATTTCTGACATGTTGAATTCTATTTCTGACTTGCTGTTCAGATTCTTTAATATCAACACCAAGTTTAAATTTAATAACTAATGTTCCGACTGAATCATAATTGTAAGAGGAAACTGTTTCTAAACCTGGTAAAGATGAAACTTCGTCTTCAAGAATTTTAGAAATTTGTCTTTCTACATCCACTGGTGATGCCCCAGGGTACAACACTTCAACGAAAACAATCGGAAAAGTCACATCCGGAAATTGATCAACGGGCATTTTTTTATACGAGATCAGACCTAAAATAATCATCAGGGAAACTATACAAGTGATAAAAATAGGTCGTTTAATTGATAGTTCTGCTAAATTCATAATTTTATCCTGTCTTAGTTATTAATGTATAATAAACTTGCGACTTCTAATTTTCGCAATTGGGTTTTAGTTTTTAATAAATTAATTTCAGCTTCAGCGGCATCAGATTCGGCAATGACAACTTGGGCTGTCACAGTTCGTCCGCGTGATAGTTTGTCTTGTTCTGCTAAAGCACGCTCACGTTGAAACTGTGCCACAGATTCTAAAACAGAAACTGATTTTTTAAGAAGTTCATATTTGCGAACATGTTCTGACCACGCTTTTTCGCCATCAAGTTGTTTTTTTTCTGCTTTTAATTTTGCTGCTGTTGCATCTTTTTGCGCTGAATTTCTTAATGATGATTTAGCATCTGACTCAAAAACCCATGAAAAATTAACACCAAATGAATTCTTTGGAAAATCATCTTGTGTCATATCTGAAACAGCTTGCTGATGATCGCGATCGTATGATGTTGTGCTGTAAGTTCCAAACACATTCAAATCTGGTCTTAACTGGTCAGTCACTTCGTCAGCTACGTAAGATTTTAATTCAGCTTCAACCTGTTTAAGTTTTGCATCGATTTTTATAACATTTTTATTTTTCATTAATTCAGCAATATATGGTCTTGAATCCGCCATATTCACATTTAATTCAGGTATAGAATCATTAGCTGTTAAACCAATATTATCTTTAAATTTAATTTCTTGGTTTTTAAATTCTTCTTCTCCAGCTAATAATTCAACTTGTCTAAGCGCAACAAGCGCTCTAGCATTCATTAAATCCGAACGATCACTAATACCGTTACTAACCCTTTGCGATGTCCACTTATCAATTTTTTGTGCACGTTCTAGATTAGATTTTTTTAATTTTAAATCCTCAATCGCTAAGTAATAATCCCAGTAAGTACTTTCAATTTCAATTCGCGTAGCACGGGCTTCTAGATCAAACACCAACTGTTCTAATTGGGCTTGAGCTGTTTTTCGTTTAATAATATTTCTAGTCCCGTGACCAAAAAAATCTTTCCACAATGACTGCTGCACTGTTAAATTCACTGCGCCCGTGCTGTACATATCAAAACCCTGGAAAATAACTCCGTCATTTACGTATTCACCAGTTTGGGCATCTAATTTAAAAGTTGTTCCCGTGATTGTTTTTTTTGCGACCCCTAATGTGTAAATTTCAGCTTCGCGACGAGTCCCTAATTGGCTGGGTCTTGATTGGTCTGTAGTATTTACGTAGCTTCCAGTAATGACAGGTGACAGGTCGATTTCTGCGGAGTCAACACGACTTGCGAAACCCTCTTGTCCGATTTCATAAGATTTAACGAGCGGATTTTTTTGTTTAGCTAATTCCATATAATCATTAATAGATAAAGTATTTGATTGTTTTATTTTTTGTGATTTCTTTACTTGAGCATTAGCTGTGACTACGCATACTGGAGTTATAATAAGTCCAAGTAATGAAATTTTAAATCCCGCATTTTTTGTCATAATAAAGCCCCTGCCAAATAAAGATCCACGATCTGTTTTTTTAATTTAGTTTTATCATTTAAAAGATTTTCACAGTCTTTGTGTAGACTCGTTTTACAATCCATAACTTCATAAAATCCGAAAATACCCTCAGATAGCAAAATAAAAAACAAGGCTGGATTCAGATCAGCTTTTACAATTTTGTTATCTTGAGCCAATTTAAAAAGATGAAAAAAGCTTCTCATTAATGGATAGAATATTTCTTCATGGATTTCCCGAGACAACGGCATACCTTCAATTTTTTCACGCGCCATCATAATCGATATTTCAGGATGGGAAAGTCGCATATCAATCATGTGATCGACAATACGCTGAACTTCTTCAGTGAAAGCTTCACAGGTGACAGTTTTTTTATCATCCATTAAAGGTGCGTCACAATACTGACTTTGAATTTTCAAAGCAAATTCTTTCATGACTTCTTTATAAAGTCCCTCTTTACCGCCGAAGTGGTATGAGATTAATGAGATATTTGATTTAGATTCTTTAGATATTTCACGTGTTGATGTTCGATCAACACCTAATTTTGAAAATAGCTTCGCTGCGGCCTCTAAGATACATAGTTTTGAATACACTTTAGAATTGTTTTTTGTGGAAGACACATGACCTCAGCTGTTCTTAATGGATATATTTAAAATCTATTAAGAAAGCATACCTGAGGTCTGTTTAAAAAACATCAATTATTCAATCAATCGTTTGATTATTTATAAGTGTTTGAAATTATGAAGCTTTTTTGCAAGCTTCGCATTCTTTTTTGTCTTTTTTTACATCAGCTTTTGCATCTTTGTTTGTAGAGCATCCATCCTTACAAGGTTGTTTCTCACTGGAACCGCAAGTGCTTTCATCATGGTGTTTATGCCCACCAATATGGCCACAAGATGCAAATAACGAGACCAAAATTGACACAATAAGGATTTTTTTCATAAAGACTCCATTCTTTTAATAGTTACCACTTATTTTTAGAGTTTTAGCGATATATCTGCTATTTTTCACCATTATGAATCAAAAAACAATGACTTTGATCCTTAGTCTAATGTTATTCAATATGCTAAATGCCCCTGCTTTTGCTGCCGAAGAGTCTGAGACTTATGTGACTCGTGACAGCTATTATTCTATTGATATTAAAGAAGTTTCTAATCATTTGTTTTCAATAGTCAGCAGCATTAATTCATTTGTCACTAGCAAAAAAGACCAGGTGCATTCACTTCTAGATTTTGAATTTAAACAAGAGCCGTCGCAAAAAGTCGAACCTTATCAACGCAAGCATCACTTTGGGGGCTGGGCTAAAAATAGAAAATTAGGCGATTGCTACAACACACGCGCCAAAGTTTTAATTCGCGATAGTCTTAAGCCTGTCATTTTCAAAAAAGAAAACCCATGTTCAGTTATTGCTGGCTCTTGGGTTGATCCCTATGCTGGTGCTGAATTTACTGATGCACAAGATATTCAAATTGATCACATGGTTCCGCTGAAAGAAGCTTACATCGCCGGAGCTTACAAATGGACTTTTAAAGAGCGTTGTCTTTACGGAAATTATTTAGGTTATAAACGTCATTTGATTGCTGTCGACGGTGAAGAAAATAATCAAAAAAGTGATCAAACACCGATTGATTATATACCGCCAAAAAAAGATTATCTTTGTACATACGCTAAAGATTGGCTGACAGTTAAAGCATTATGGGGATTGACTTTTACTAAAGAGGAAAAAGATTATTTAAACCAAATTGTGAAAGAAAACAATTGTGACACTTCACAATTTGCAATCACTGAAAAAGAATTGCAAATGCAATACGATTTTTTTGAAAACAATCTTAAACTTTGTGATGGCCTGGCTAAGTTGAATAAAAATAAATCTAAAGACGAACCAGGTAAAGAACCTTAGTTGTCCTATTATTATTTGAATTATTTTTTCAAATACTTTTTAAAAAATTCAATCATGTGACCGATTTCTAGAATTTGATTTTCCTTTTTAGATGACCCATGTCCTTCATCTGCAAAAATAATTAATTCTGATTTGATATTTTTTCTTTTTAAAGTTTCATGTATTTGCAAAGCTTCACCCACAGGTACTCGTGGATCATTCGCCCCTTGAATTATCATTAGCGGGGCCCGCACTTGATTGACGTAAGTCACTGGTGACAGTCGCATTAGCGATTCTTTATCTTTAACTGGATCACCATATTCGGTGATCCTCAAAGTCCTGCGATATGGAGCTGTGTTATTTAAAAAAGAGACTAGATCACTCATCCCAACAAGGGCGACACCAGCTTCGTAACTACCTGCAAATTTGCTCATCGCCATTAATGTTGAATAACCGCCGTAGCTCCAACCCATCACGCCAATTTTAGGAGCCTGATCACCCATATCTTTAAACCAATTTTTTCTAATCCAAATCGATGCATCTTCAATATCAGTGATGACTTTCTCACGAAGTGGTCCGTTATCACTTTCTAACCAGGCTTTACCGTAACCTTCGCTACCACGAACGTTAGGTTCAATAAAAATAAATCCCTCATCTACAAAAGCCTGCAGTGTGGGGCTAAAGCCAGGTTGCGACTGTCCTTCAGGTCCGCCGTGAAAATGAATGACGACAGGACATTTTTTTGTTTCTTTACATCCGTTTGGAAACCGAACAAACATCGGAATTTTTACGCCATCTCGTGTTTCATAATTCATTAATTCTGACACAGCAAAAGTTTTTAAATTCACTTCCGGTGCTGAAGGTAAAACCCATTGGGTCATTTTCTGAGTTGTCCAATTAAACGAATAGCTTGTCCTGGGCGATTGTGAATTCACAACAGCTAACATTGTGACTTCAGCATCACGTGTTGTTGTGCCTGAAAAAACATGAATTGCGTTTTTAAAACTTGGGATTTGAATTGGCTGATATGTCTTGGCGCTAAGGGCCCGCAGTTCAGTATAGCCTTCACGGTTAATGTTATAAACAATTCGTTTTCTTTTTTCATCAATCGAAAAACTTTCAACGTCGTAATTGAGTACTCCCTTGACCAAAGGAATTAGATCTTCAGATTTCTTCGGATTCAATCGATATAATTTTTTGAAATTTTCTTTAGGGGTTAAAACGATATACTCATCCTCATGATATGAGTATTCCACTTCATATTCATCTTTAACTTTTTGACCAATAACTGGCTTCATATTTTTTGTCGCTGAATCATAGTCAAAATATTCACTAGTTCTTGATCCTGTGACATTAACTAATAATAATCTTTGTCCATTTTTTTTGTGATCAGCGATATACCAAACACCTTGACCTTCGTAGATCATTTGTTTTTCTAAAGTTTCTAAATTTAATCTATAGATATTATATGAATCAGGTTTTTGATCATTTGAACTGTAATAAACATATTTTGAATCACTTGTGATAAAACTGTAGGTGACCTGTGCTTTTTCTTTTTTGTAAAGTTCAGTGATAGCACCTGTTGCTAAATCTAACTTAAATAGTCCTGGGTTTTCTTGCCCGTTCGTGTCTTTAGAAATAATCAAAAATTTTCCGTTGGGTGCAACATCTTGTAATGTTACGGCATCAGTCCCAGAAGTTAATTGTACCGGAAACTTCTGTGGACCATCGATTTTCCAAATATGTGAAATCCCCGTCACCCGCCACGAGAAAAATAATGTCTTTTTATCTGGCGATAACATCCCCATACCTGGCGATGAAACATCGAGCATTTTTTTAAGTTTATTCGACATTACAGCATCTAAACTAGGTGCCACATATTTTTTAAGAGTATCTGCTGATACTGAATCGGCACCATGACCTTTATATTGTGCAAATACGAACTGTGATATCAATATGTTTATGAATAAAAATAATAATACTGATTGCTGATTTTTCATGCTGAACCCCTTAATTTAAACTTCTATCTTATTCACTACTTAAAAAAAAACACTATAAAATGAAGTTTTAATTAACCGCATCGAGCTAGACCTGTGTCTGAATCAAGTCAACCCATTGGAGGGGTTTAAAAATGAATACAAGGAAGAATTTAAGTCACTCCACAGTGACTATAGTGACTCGTACTTTTATCCTCTGTTTTCTCTTGATAACCACTAGTTGTTCAAAAGAAAACCTAAGTCATAATGATAAGATACAGAGAAACTTTGAAGTCGACACAGAAGTCTCTTCACATGTTGTTTATGGATCTGATGGCCGCTTAGACCTTTACGAAGTCGAAAATGCAAACTTAAAAAGGTTAGCTGATTCAACAGTCGCGTTAATTAAAAAAGTAGACCTAACAACGCAGTCAGGAATCACAACAATTCGTAGTAAAAACTATGGCACACAAATGGGCCTTTGTTCGTCAGAAAAATACTACGAACAAGATGTAGCCGCTTTCTGTTCTGGATTTTTAGTTGCACCAGATATTATCATCACTGCTGGTCATTGTATTAAATCACAATCTGATTGTGTGGGAACCCAGTTCGTTTTCGGTTTTAATGTAAAAACTGCTGGCCTGTTTCCACAACAAGTTTCTGAATCCGAAGTCTACAACTGTCGCGAAATAATTAAAACCACCGTTGAATCTAACGGGACTGATTTTGCCGTGATCAAATTAGACCGAGTCGTCACGAACCACAGATCACTGGCTGTTCGACAAACTGGATCTGCGCAAGTTGGTGATCCCTTAGTTGTCGTTGGTCATCCCGCAGGACTTCGAACAAAAGTCACTTTAGGGGGGAAAGTCAGAACGTCAGCACAAGACGCTCCATTTTTCGTGGCCAACGTAGATACATACGGTGGAAATTCAGGATCAGTTGTTTTCAACGCAAGCACCGGTTTAGTTGAAGGTATTTTAGTTCGTGGCGAGCAGGATTTCACACCAATAAACGGCTGTTACATTTCAAAAGTTTGCGCTGAAGACTCTTGTCGCGGCGAAGACATCACACGAATTTCTGCAGTAAAAAGTTTTATCCCCGCTAGCGGTGAAGATTCAGCGCCTGAAAACCCAGTTCCAGAATTGCCGATCTCAAAACCAGAGGTGTTTACATCTGACGAAGTTTTAAATATTCCAGATCGTTCAACTGTTGGAATCAAAAGTCTTCTTAAGGTAACAAGCGCACCTAAAGGACGAAAAGTCAGTTTAGCTTTAAACATTGCGCATACATTTATCGGGGATTTAGTTGTGAAACTAACTACATCTGACGGTAAAGTTGTTACGATACATTCTAAAACTGGTGGATCGGATGATAACATTATTAAGTCCTACGATTTAACCGCGACCTTAAAATCCACACAGATAGCAGGAGACTACAAACTGACAGTTCAGGATTTAGTCGCCAGAGACATAGGTCAGCTAAAATCATGGTCTTTGCGGTTTGAATAAATCTTGCAACCAACCGCCAGAAAAAGTCAGCGATTGTTTGTTAAAGCTAATATCGAAATTTGATTTATAATTTGGATTATAACCGATTGCCTGATGATTGATCTGCAATTCATCAAGCAATCTTTCTAAGTTTTTCTTTTCCTGATCAAAAGAAAATGATTCTCCACTATTAATTGAACGCTCAATGTCTTCACAATATTTTTGCAATCGTTGGTCTTGGTAAATTTCTTTTTTAGATGCAACAGCTTCATTCAACATCATTTGTAAGTAAGTTTTATCGCCTAAATTATTAAACTCTGGACGGTAATCCATCATTTGATTAAAAGCCAATACGGCTTGACCATAAAACTGGGCTTTACCTAACAAATCATCTTTGATTTGACCATTTTTTTCAGCATCCAAAACCGATGTCACTAAATCTCGTAATGCCGGCAACCTAAAAACACCTCTTAATAAAGTTTTTATCGGTTCAAACTTTGGATCATCTTGTGCCAAAGAATCGTTCGTTAAATTCACTACTGGGCCGATTATTTTTGCATTTTGTAAAACCGCACAAAATTGACTAAGCGGTCTTTCTGGGTTCATTAATTCATCAAGTGCTTTTTTATCAGCTTGTTTTTTTCGTTCTTCAGTTTGTTCAATAACCTGTGGACCAGAAACAGGAACACTTTCTGCAGCAACTTCAGCTGCGCTTACTGCTTCGATAACCGCAGTTTGACTAACAGTCGTCGCTTTTTTTGCGGGAGAATCCAAAGCTTGATTAATTTCTCTGGCTGAGGGTAGCGATTTTAAAATGTAAACTACAAGAACAGTCGCACAAATCACTAATACCAATGCGGTAACTGAAGCTATTTTTATGATTTTATTCAATAAATTATTTTTTTCCATCTTTAGTGATCAGCTTTCCTAAAGAACCAAAGTTATTTGTCGCAAATGACGATGTCTTTGCTGAATTATGCTCTCTCCACGAATGATCTTCTTGTAATCCTGGGACACCTAGTGAAATTCTTTTTTGTTCAAATAAAATTTCATCCACTTGCACTTGAATTTGATCGCCTTTTTTCTTATTTTCAAATTGCGAAGCCTCTAATGATTCTTTCCATTTCGACCTCGGTAGTAACCCCGTAACACCAGGTGCAATTTGCACAAATAAACCGTACTGCTCCTTTTTCTCTACAGTGCCTGTAACTTGTGTTCCAACTTTAAATTTTTCTGGAACCATTAACCAAGGGTCACCATCGCCGCCGGCTTGCTTAATGCTTAATGAAATTTTTAATTTTTTTTCAAGTTCGACAACTTCTAAAATTTTAACTTGAACAGTTTGTCCGACAGAAACAACTTCAGATGGATCTTGCAATCTTGACCAGCCGATTTCAGAAATATGACATAGGCCATCAACACCACCGCCTAGACTTACAAAAGCACCGAATTTTTCGATACGTGCAATTGTGCCCGTGACGATGTCACCGACTTTTTGTTTGGAAATAAAGTGACCTTCATTTTCAACTTTTGTCAGATCTAACAATTTACGACGAGACACCACTAAATTGCGCCCTTTTGGATCAAATTGGCTGATTAAGAAATCAAATTTTTTGTTCACATAACTTTCATGATCTTGAACTTTATAATCCATTTGGCTAACTGGACAAAAAGCAATTTTATTTTGAATTTGAACACGAAAGCCACCGTTACAAACTTCAGTCACGCGGCCTTCGACTGGTAATTCCATATCATAGGCATCTTCTAACGAATCTAAATCGGCGTTCGACTTTCTAGATCCTGCACGAGAAACTCGAACTTCTCCGCCTTTAGTTTTAACAACGACAACATCAACTTTATCGCCGACTTTAAATTTTAAATTTTTATCTTCATCCATAAGATCCATCATCGGAATCATGGCATCTTGATGTGATGGTGTAGAAACGAAAGCTTCTGATTTGTTCAGTGATAAAATTTCAGCTGAGAAGCTATCACCCACTGAAAGTTTTTTATTTGAATTAGGCTGACTTAAGCTTTGATTGAATAAGGCTGCAAAATCTTGCGTTTGATTAGCGGGAATAACTTCATCACCAAAAATATCTTTTTTAGACATAAAACACCTTTTTCATTGAATTTTCTTCGTTTGAAAAATGATGCTACCCTAGCTGGTTGTATTTGAAAATATTAAACAAACAGATTCAGCTTAATTAATTTTTGATCATTTTTGCTAATTCATTTTCGATATCAGCACAACGTTTAAGCTCTAATTTGCAGTCAACAACTGCAGTAATAGCGTCAGTTTGCTTTAATTTACCAGATCTCATCAATTCAGAGACATAAGATTCAATTTTATCTGAATAAGTATAGATTGATTTGTGTTGCGGCCAAAGGTTTTCAACTTCATTGCTGCCACCGATGCTAAGTGGAATAAGATGATCGATTTTAAAGTCTGTTCGCGACATTGATCTAATTTTGTAACCTAATTTTTTGTCATAATCAGCAATGACGGCTTTTTTAGTGTCTGTAGAGACATTACGTTCACAATAGGCAATATGCTCAGCATATCTGTATTCAGTTGGCGATTCGCAAAGTTTTCCAGGAGTCATCTCAAAATTGGGACTATCAGGGTATCGTTCATCAGCTAGAGTAAAACCAGAAAGTAATAGAGCAAAACATAGCAACAGATTACGAGCTAAAGACATTTATCCCCCATGTAGTAAAGCATTTACGGTGCTTTGTAGAAACGCCAAACCGATTATTGGCTTATATATTTTGGAACTGGATTCAAATTCTCTTATAAGCCTACTTATTTCAATAAAAAAAGATAACGCCAAAAGTCTAAACAAAAAGTCGTGTTTTTTGTCTCAATTCTAGACTTCGTTGGCAGGCTGTTAAGAATAGGCTAAAATAGAACCATATGGCGCGTTATTTGGTGATAGATCATGAAGACAAGGCAATAGATTTTATATCAGAGGCTTTGAAGTCAATTGATCCCCAATGCCAAATTGAAGCGTTTCAATCTGAAAAAGAATTTAGTGAAAAAATTACAAGCCTTATCGTTGATGATAACCGATCTGCGGTCGATGTTTATTTTGATTTTGATACGATAATTCTCGATCACTCCCTAAATTCCAACAAAGACTGGGCTGTCAAAATTCATGAACTGAAAAATCAGAATGCAAAAAAAGACGCGCCTATTATTTTCTGCGGATACGAAGAAGGTAATTCAACAAGCATTCAACATTTGAAACTTTTAGATATTTACAATTTTATTTTTAAACCTTTTGATTTATTGATTCTAAAAGAAAGCATTAATATTGCGGCTAAACCCCAAAAACGCGCGCAAACTTTAGAAATTAAATCACAGCAGGCTTCATCAATGGTGGCTTCGCTTAAACAAGTTGATCTGCAAAGTATTTCTGAATTAGGCTTTGTCACATTAAGCGATTCTGAAATCCCATTGGGCGGTTTAGCGAAGTATTTTTCGCCGCTTTTTACAAATGGCAAAAAACAAAGCATCTGGGCCCAGTGCTTAATTAGTTTGCCGCATCCACAAAAACCAGGAATTTTTATTAACAAATTTCAGTACTATGCGCCAGATCAATTATTTTTAAATATCATTAGAAAATATGTGCGTGATCACAAAGCCGATGAAACATCCAGCGCATTATGGAATTTCAATCCACCCAAAGAAATCGCTCAACAAAAAATGGCTGTAATTGCTCTGGACAATGATGAGACAAAACATTTCGTTCAAGATATTAAAAATCACTATACTAATCTGGATGTGGAATTAGTTAAAATTGATCCGCAAGCCAAATCAGCCGACCAAGTTTACAATCACACAATTGTTCTTAATTTAACTGAAATTAAACATGAAAGTTTAGTCAAATTTTTTTCTAAAACAGCGACATATTTTTTACTTTTGCAGAACTCAATTAAAGACGATGAAATCAAAGCTCATTCAGCTTTGTATCGTGATATTTTTCCTAAACCACTGGATCGTTCTTATTTTTATAAAAAAATGAAAATTCATTTAAGTGCGCTTAAAGAAACTGATCAAAATCATTTAATTAATGTGACTTCGAAAGAAAAATTAAAAGTGGCTAACATTGTTAAAATTTCTGAAATATGTGAGCTGTTTGTAACAATCACTTATTCACGGGAACTACCATTTAAATCATTTCGTGAATTTGTTTTCATCGGCGAAGACGAAACCCAAGCTATTGAACTACCAGCATTTTGCCATTTTGTCGATGTAACAGGCGCCAGCAAAGGCCAAGATGGCAAAGCCTTGATTACCCATCAGTTTGTGTTTTTTGCAATGACCGACCACTATCTGAAACAAATCAGATTGTGGCTATTGCAAAACTACATTAATAAAAATCAAAAAGATTAACTGTGAAAATTCAACTGCTTTAAAACAGTCGCAGGCAGTTTTGGCAATCGACTTCGTGGAATTAAGTACGTTGATAAATTAAATAAATCCAAAAAGACGCGGTTGTTGTCAGCTGCTCGTTTTAAATACTGATGACCTGATGATCCACCCGTTCCGATTTTTGTTCCCAACATTCTTTGCGCTAAAAGCGCATGACGGTAACGCCATGTTGTGAAGTTTTCATCAATATCCATAATAGCCGTCAACATTTGAAACGGCATCGTCAAGATAGGTTCATCACGGTAAAGCATAATAAAAAGTGCATTTAAAATGGCTTTTTGCGAAAGCTTTCTTTGCCCTGCTTCAACAACTTTTTTGTGAAGTTCTAAATCTAATAAATTATCAAACGATTCTTTAGTCGTTTTTAAATTTTGCAGTTGGGCTTCTTTATCCTTATCAGTTAAATGGGCCGCGTTATTTAAAATTGTCTGCTCATCATCATTTAAAATACTTTGCACGGTGGCTTGGTACTCTTTCCAGAAATTAAAGTTTTCACTGTTAGTAAATGGTGTTCGTTCAAGCCATTTTTCTAAAAGTCTCAGTAGCGAAGGCGTTGTCTCTAAAGCCGTTAAACGGTCTCGGTCTTGTTGATTTAGACGTCCTAAGAAAAATTCACGATCTACATTTTGACGATCAACAGTGTTTAAACCTAATTTGATTTCAATCTCACGAAATTGTGTGCTTTGAAAACCTGATGCCGGCACTAATAAATTTCTAAATTCTAGAAAATCCATTGGCGTCATTGTTTCTAAAACTTCAAATTGAGTCCCGAAAATTGTTTGAACTTTTTTAATACGATCAAGACGCTGCAAAATTTTTGCAAAATCACTGTCTTTGACAACAGACTGATTAAAACACCCCAATACAGAATCTAAATCATGAAGGATTTGTTTGAACCACAACTCATAAGCTTGGTGAACCACGATAAATAACATTTCATCATGAGCTTCTGGGTTTTCAGATGTGGCATGTTTACGACTCATGGGTTGCTGACAATTTAAAAATTCTTCTAACTTAAGATATGAACTGTAATAAACAGGTCCTTGATTTTTATGCATATATATCCTTATTTTTTAGTTACAGCTTTTGGCAATTAACTATTTCATTTCAGCGTAGTCTTTTTCAGGAGGAAAGTCCCCTAAGACTTCGGAAACATATTTATAGCCAATAGTGCCATCGGTTTTAACGACGACGATACCACCAAGTTGCCACAGATCACCCATGCCTTCTTCATACTTCACGCCTGAATGACCTTCAAGCTTAAGCTTGATGACATTCACTATTGCGCTTGGGCCAGCTGAAGCTAAAAAACCTCTTTTAAAACCGAATGCGTTAAAAGCTGCCAATGTGGGGTCCGTGAAAGTGATTGAATCCGACATATCTAATTCATCTTTAAATTGAATAACAAAGTGGGGTTTACCGTTACCGATAAAATAGATCTGAGATCCATTTTTTTCAAATACGTCTTTTTGTTGCCAAATTTGTTTGGCGTGAGCTCGACAAGCAATACATGCAAAGTGACGTAAAAAAACAAATACTGCTGTTTTTTCAGCCCAAAGTTCTTTGGGGTTAGTAATCTGGCCGTTTTCATTAATTAAAGGTACATTGGCAAATATATTTACATCCATGCACCTATGTTTGAAAATTACTTATATAAAGTCAATTACAATGAAAACACTGTGATTATTGACTCCATCCACGTTGAACTGTTTCAAACCAGTCTAAATACGGTTCAACTAGAATTAAGCTACCAGTTCCTGAACAAGGATCGTTTTGACTTCCTTTTCCGTAAGAGTTAATCGCTAAAATTTGATAGCGACCATCAACCAAAATTAAACCTGAACCGCCTGAATCACCACTACACACACCATGTTTGCTATTGTTTGCAATTTTAACAGATTTTTCATCAATGCTTAGATTACTATAATCGATCACAACATTTCTTAAAACTCCTGCAGAACTTTTTGTTTTAGTACTGTCGTCTTCGTATTTAATGACACCGTAACCATAAAGATATAAATCAGAATTAAAATCTGTAGCTGATGCAACTTTTTTACTGAACAATGGATAAATTGGGTATCCAGAAAAAATACGCTCATCTAATAAGATTAAAGCGACGTCAGGATTCGAACTAAAAATTTTGTCATTATCATACTTCGGATGAACAGCGTATTTTAAAACATTCACACCGTGTGTTTTAGCTTTAAAACCACTTTCACATGTAAAGTCAGTGTGAAAATAAGCTGTTACTGATGTTGCATCTTTAACACAATGAGCCGCTGTAATCAAAACGCGATCACTGATTGGTGTCGCTGTACAAATTTGTGATTGTGATTTGCCATCTTCGTTAGGGGCTACTGCGATAATAAATAAAGCCGCTTTAGAATCGATGTCATTTGGGTAAACACGGCGTCCACCAATAATCGATGCGGTATTAACGTCGTCAGCAGGAACGCAGCCTTCTGGTTTTGTAGTCCCACCAGCTGGTGGATTAAGCTCTGGTGCTGGTGCCGGAGGAAGTCCGCCCAGGTTCTTATCTTTATCTAACTCAAGACAAGAAGAGACTAAAAACAAAACTAACATAAGCCCAAAAAATCGAGACATTCATAACCCCTTTTTATGTTTCAAGGGGGTTATATGTCTGTTTTATTTGATACACCAATAGATAGTGCCATTTTGAGTTTATTACAGCCGATTATTAGAAAAAAATACAGGGCTTGAGCTGTGTTTAGTTAGTGCTTTGCTCTGATGGGTTTTCTTTTACGGTATTCTTGGCGCATGATGAAAATAGCAGTGCCACCAATCAAAAACAAAGCCCCGCAAAAATTGAGCAGCAATGTGTTCTTATTTAAAAACAAGGAATAAAACGCGAGAATTCCGCATAGATGTGGTTTGTATTCGTAGAAAAGATCTCCCATATTTCCCCCTGACATAGATATATCAAAGCAAAACAAAGACCATTCCTAATACAATTCATTGCATTTAAGTCACACTAAAGTGTTTACAAATATGACTGATATTCAATTTTAACTGATTTTTAATGAGTGATTTAGATAGCTTACAATCGACACGTGACGCATTTGACAGTGTCAAATGCGTGGTCGTTTGTATTGGTTTTAATACTTCAATGCGACAGGCCACTATAACTGACAAGTCGAAGTTAGAATGTATTTTTTAAAGCCCTCAAACGTACATCTGAAAGACTCTTCAATTTTAACTTGGTTAGCTTTTACGGAAACTGTCTGTTTATACCGAGTGGCACCGCCTGAGTCACCGCAGGCATCACCACCAGGGCGATTTGAATCAGTTGAGACCAACACTGTGTTAGCATTAACAGCTTTTGCATCATTAAAGATATGAGCCACTGGGGTAAAGTATAAGCCAGTACCTTCAAAACTGACACTGACTACTTCCGCAGATGAGTCCACAGCAATTTGACAAATTCCAGTATGGTCTTTTTCAACTGTGCTTGTTAATTTTCCTACTGATCCATCGAGCTTAATTAATTGAGCAACGATTTTTTGAACATTTTGATCAGCAGCTTGAACATTGACTGAAAAAACACACATTACTAAAACTGTTAAAAATATTTTTTTCATAAAATCCTCTTTTAAGAATTTATACCATACTAATCGAATTATTTTTTAATAAAAAGCAAATCCTACACTTTTTACAGGACTGTCAAATGATTGGACGGATGACTTGATTATTTTGATAAAGGTTCCGCCATCATCTTTAAATTAATCAAAGTCATAATCCATTTTTTAGATGAGGTATTTATATCTTCTAACAGATCACCGCGAAGTAGCGGCATATAAAAACGTGTGCGGGTCTTTGTTAAACCTTCAGGGTTTTGTGGTTCAATAACCTGCCACTGACCTTCTGAAATTTCTGATTCAACCCATGCATGTAATCCAGTTTTTGTACCTTGTATTAAGTAGCCCACGATGATGCGTGAGGGAATTTTTAATGCTCTGGCGATGGCTGTATATAAAACAGCGTAATGCTGACAAACACCTTTTTTTCGATCCAAAGCTTCTTTAGTTGTTAGTGCTCTGATCTTTTCTTTTTCAAGCATATCGTAATCATATGTATAATTTTTTGAAAGATACTTTAAAATTTCTGCGATCTGTCCGTTTCGGCTTTGCGCGCTTGCTGATATCTGCTTTGCAATACTTTGAATTTCCGGTAAATCAGATTGAATCGTTGAATTGACAACTAAATCATCTGGTGAACTTTTACCGCTAGTCACTGGTGGATAAGTTTCAACTAAGCTGTATTTGAAAGATTCCTTATTCTCACTCACAAGCTTTGACTGATAGTAGGCTGAAAAATGATCATAGGTGATTTTTTTATTTGTATCTAAAATATATCCAGCGTCATTCATAAGATTTTCTTTGGACACAGTTGATTTAAAATAGCTTTTTCCTAATTGAACTTGCCCTAAAGAAATTTGACCTTTGAAATGAGCAGGCAGAATCCATGTTTTTAATTGGTCACCAGAATCAAAAGTTAAGGCAGTTTCTTTGGCTAAATCGACATAAAAAATAACACTCACAAGCGTTTTTCCGTCATAGTTGATTTCTAATTGTTGACGCTCAAAGTGATAAGTTTCACCAAAAGCATTTTGCACTTCGGCTGGCAAATCACTAAAATTCATGTCAGCAAAACCTAGGCTTGGAATAAGGTAAACAGGATTTGAGACTGACTTTAGTTTTTTCATGGCTTCAAAGGTTTCTTTGAATGTCACGGTGTCCATCATAAAATCAACACTTGTTTTACCCTCTGGGATTTCATAAGTCGTTTTTTCATTTGCGACAATTTCAGAATCAGCAATAACTACATTACTGTACTCAATTTGTTTTTCATTCTTTTTAGAAAGCTGGTTTAGACTTGTTCTTTTTAAACTGAGCGTACAGTCTTGATTTACTGAATAGCTTTGAATAAGTCCTATTTTAAGATTATCTACGTTGATTTCAGATTCAATAGAGAAAATCATCGAATGCTTAGAATTTTCATCAGCTAAACCGACTTTAAATTCAACACTTGTTTTGTCTGAGTTAGAACTATAAATAAATCTTTTTGAAATCTCTTGAACCTGACCGTTCACCTCAGCAAAACCATATTCTGTCAGGTTTTCTTTTCTGTGGATTATGCTATTTGCTTCAGTGATCACTTTTGCGAATTTTTGTTCGTTGGCATATTCGATTTGTTTATTTTCGATTTTCTCACGAATTTGAGCTTCACAGATTTGTTCTGATTTAGTTGCTACGCTGATTTCAGGAACGCCGTCAGTTTTATCCTTAGCCTTTTCTGGGGGTTGACAGGCACTTAATGCGATCAGCACAGCCAACATCATGATCGTCTTTATATGAGACAGCTGGCGAAATGTTAGCCATGTGTTTAGAGAATTTGATTGCACTTCGTTAGAACGCTTATTAAGTGATTTTGTTTTCATACATTTTATGTAATGAAAATCTGATGCCGATTAATACTGACACTAATCATCATCTCTAGGCGGCTTTCGTTCCATCACGCCACGTTTTTTGATGATTAAACCATTTAGAAAATTACGTAGTAGTTGATCCCCACACTCTTGATAATTAGGGTGATCTTCATTTCTAAAAACAGCTGATAATTCAGATTTAGAAATTTCATAATCCACAAGCTTTAAACATTCAATAATATCGGTATCACGAAATGATAAAGCCACACGCAATTTTTTAAGAATATCATTATTTGTCATAGTTTTACCTTATTTTTACCTTACTTTTGCCTTATTTAATTAATTAGTAATGAGGTGGTTTTTCTTGGGGTCTGATTTCAGATTCACCTTGTTGATCGCTTTCGATTCGTTTCTGCAAAACCTGCAACGCCTTTTCAAGCTGAGCAATTTGCTGTTGGTGCTGATACAGTGAATCGCTTAAATCTTCGATGGATTTATCTTGGAAAGATATTTTAGTTTCTAAATCGATAATTCGTTGATCAATGTTTGTCATGGGTATTTGATATCCGGTTTGTTTAAAAAATTATCGATGTATTCGTACTTACTTTTAAATATTGGGTCTTTAAGTTTCATCATAGAGTCATAAGTTTGATTCTGTTTGGTGTCTAAAACATATGATGAATTTAGTTTTTGATCGATCACGTAATACGCAAGACTTTCCGCAAAATCGTCATAAGGATTAGTTGCCGCATAGGTACTAATAAAGTTTGTCTTTGAAAGCGCTTCGTACACTAAAGGAACATCCGCAACTGACAGCTTGTTTTCTGCAGTACAACCATAAAAGCAAAGCCCAGCTCTTAATGCAAAATCTGAATCAGCTTTCGGAGTTAAATTGGTAGCCCAACTAAAGCCTGACCAACTGCTGTCGTCAACATCACACAAAGGCTCTTCGTCATCTGAAACTGGCGTTGAACAATCATCAAATTGATTAACTGAATTCGCAAAATCAAACATATGACCGAATTCATGAGCTAAAATAAAGTAAAGTAAGTCATTCACTTGAACAGGGGTTGAGGCCGTGATCTGTGGCAAATGAGGAGTGATTGTATAAGCATCTTTGATTCCACCAAAAGATAATTGTTCTTTCCACGAAGTCCATGTTTGTAAACTCAATTGTTCGTCTAAAACAGACTGCCTGATCCCCATGACTGCGCCATTAGGATTTCCATCTTGATCCTTAGTTGTCCCGGCATAGGCTGTTCCAAAAAATATTTTTTCAATATACAGATGTTTCAAAGAACAAAACATTTTTTGCAGCAAAGGTGGATAATTATCATAAATTTTTTCAAAATGAGGGGCGTAAGAATCCCCGCCTTCAAGACATTTTCTGTTTTCGAAATCTTCGCCTTCATTGACAGGTTCAACCAAACAAATCACTTGTTTTATATTGTCACGGCAGTTGGTCTCTGCAGATTCAAGATTAGCTGATATTTGCTTTGTTTTTAAAGTTGATTTTGAAACAAATGTAAAGAAGTGTCGTTGACCCAAAGTATTCGGAAAACCTACAAGGTCTTTTTGACCAAGTTGGCTAGCAAAAGAAGAACCTGAAGTTAATAATAAACTGAATAGGATAAGCTGTGTTTTCATAGCTGCTTGTTTAGACCATAAATGGGTTACACTCAACGCTAATAGGCTATTATTAAGTCTAATCCAAGATCAGCATGGCTTTTTTACCATGAGTTCTTGTTAGGGTGCTAGCAAATGCAAAAACAGAAGCTTTTAATAGAACTGCAAAGCTTGTACAGAGACTTTTTGAATTTACCAACGATTAAAAAAGAAGAGCCCGAACCTGAGAAAAATTTGGGGTGGTTGGCGGTCATGCTGTTAAGTTACTGAAATAATTGACCTCAGTAAACCACCAAGTAGTCATTTGTAGTTTATTCGACTTTTTTTAGCGAAAAAACGCGCGCGTCTTTTAATTTAGGCACCTTAAATGACAATTTATCGGTTGCTCCTTTCAAGTCAATTCCAGCCTTTCTTAAATAGCCGTTTGTTGTCTTTAATTCAGAGTGACCCACCATTGCCATAACCCTTGCTAAAGATTCACCTCTGGTTAGCAAGTTCGTAATGAACGTTGCTCGCAGATCGTGAAACTTCACCGAGGTGATTCCTATACCCACACAAAAATCTCGCAAAACCTTTGCTTGATCACCATGCTGCCATTCAACTAAATGCGGCAGCACAGTTTGCTCGGTTCCACGTGATAACTTCAACTCAATTAAAAATTGATAAAGTTCGTCAGATATAGGAACCATCCTATTCCGTTTTGTTTTTGTGGCGCATAGACCATTTTTCGATGTCCATTGTTTATGAACAGATATTAACCTGTTTTCTAAATCAATATCAGCCCACCGTAAAGCAACCATTTCGCCTGACCTCATACCTGTCATTAAGGCAAATACCCAAATTGGATAAAACCTATGATTGATCATTTTGGCTTCAGTTAATAAAGTCTGAACTTCGGTTGGCGCTAAAACTTTCATTATGGATTCAGGAACCCTAATCATAATTCCCAAACAAGGGTTACGATCAATAAGTCCCTCATCAACAGCTAATTGAAAAATTCTTTTAACTGCTTTAATTAAATTTCGACGACTCCATTCAGCTTTAATAGCTTTGCATTGCTCAAATACTAGATCATACACATCACTTCTAGTGATCGTATTAATTTCTCGGTTTTCCCAATGTGGATAGACCCATTTATAAATCTGGGCCGTATAAACTTGAACCGTAGAGGGCATAACTTCAAGTTTCATCCTGCTGATACACTTTTCAAACCATTCGCCAAATCTTAGCGGCACAGCTTGTTCTCGAACTAAAGCTAAATCGCGTTTAATTTCAAACTCGATTTTCTCGGCTCGTTTTAGTGTTTCAATTGACCTTTTTCGTTTTTGCCACCTGCGACCCGCAGAATCTTGCCCGCAAACATAAACCTCGTAATAAGTTTTAGTATTTAATTCGTATTTTGTTATAGCCATTTAAATTCCCCTTTCTTGAAAAGGGCTTCTAAATCACTGTATTTAAATCTTAATCTACGACCGAATTTGTAAAACGGAATTTGTTCACGGTGAACCATAATCCGAATTGCATTTTCAGTGATAGACAAAACACGAGAGGCATCTTTTGTACTACACCATTCACTTCTCATTCCATTTTCAAAGAACTTTGAACCAGAAACTGATTCATTTACGTTTAAGATTAGTTTATTTTCTGTAGCATTGATAGTTGATTTAGTAGATTGATGACTCTTAACGATATCATTATCCACAAAAACCTCTTTCATTTATTATTTATCCACTTATCCCCAAATTATTTCTTAATCTTCATCTTATTTTATCTATTCTCACACCTTCCTTTTTTCGATCTTAGCCGCCCGCCGTACTCCTTGACCACTTTCCACACAGACACTATGTCGGTGGAGAGTGGTCAAGGAGGCTTCTGAGGTGGGTGGCTAAGATCGCTCTTTGTTTAAATGTTTAATTTTATTTATTTTTTTAAAAGTCGATATTCCAGAACAGAAACTAAAACCTCCAGCAGCCCTAAGCTGGAGGTTCAAAATAATGATTACGCCGATATGCACTTTCATGCTGACTTAAAATACTCAACCACGCAGTCATCTTTAGTGATTTACCTGTTATAGAGATGAGTAATGGGTCAAAGCTTTTAAAGTCTTGCTCAAGCGAAGTAAACATTAAAAAATAATTGCCGTAGTGGTTAACCCGTAACGCTTTTTGCATCACGCGCGATTTATAAATGTGTATGAGTCGATGTAAGATGGCCTCTTTTGCACAGACATAAACAACTGCAGCCGCGTGTGATTCAGTAGTAAAAGTTTTTAATTTTTTGAGTAACCGCTTTTCACTTTTTTGATGAAGTTCGATCTCAAATGCTACGGGCACACCTTTATCATTTTGAGTATTTTTAAGCAGAAGAAATACATCAGGCCGTTGCTCTTTATGACTATTTAGATCACTCGTCATAAAGTATTTCTCATATTCATCATGCCCTAAGAAATCATACTCGCGAAGCACGACTTGATCTGGATAAAGTCGTTTAAGGTTTTCAGTCCACAGCGCACACTGCTGAGAATGAAGTAGTTCACTGTGCCTGATGTAAGGTGGATTTAAAATTTCAGTTGTCCTATTAAATTTTTTAGCCGCATGTATGTGCGAATAAGTATTTTGCGGCAAATGATAAAACACCGCGCTGTTACCAAACAGTCTATCATACTGTTTCACGATGACTCTTTGCTCGTAAAGTCGCTGCAGGACTTCGTTAAGCCTACGAATGCCAATAGCTGGCTGTATAAGTGTTTGTAGTGTTTTAGCAGATAATTGGCCGTGATCTGCCAGTAGTGACAAAACCTGTGGAGCCCTTTGATAGGGCTTTACCTGTGTTTCCACGTTATCCTCCGTTATATTTGTTTATAGCGGTAAAAGTGGATTAAGTTGTGGGGGTTGAGTAAATTAAAGTGAAGTCTAAAATAAATATGAGTCTTGAAAAGTGAATGTAAAGTTGAGAAATGAAAATAAATATTTAGAAACTTCACGAATGATAAAAAGTACTATAACAGGATTGCACGAAGGGCTGCATTTTGTCAAAAAAAATCAAATAAATTTTTTGTTAACGATTGTGGGCCTAGCTCACAATGAAAAACTTTTATTAGCGAAGGATAAAATAAAAAAGCCACAATTTTTAGTCTGTGGCTTTTGATAATTATTTTGTATAGTTCGCTAGGGATTTTGGTTATTATTTACAGTCGATCCAAGTTCCAGAATTGTTGTAATTACATTTTCCTGTGGTTTCATTATACATTAATACAACAGATGCAATCTTACATTCACCATCTTTAAAAGATTGCCAGTCAAATTCTTCCATACTTTCTAATTCACCTTTTTTATTTGGGTAAGCAGGTTTTGTATATCTATTCTGAATTGGGCCTTGAATTTGGCTGTCATCAATAGCTGCAACTGCGTGTGCAATTTTTTCAGCCTTTTCTTCACACTTATAATTATAAGTATAAGTTAAAGTTTGCACATCGTTGTTAGGCATTGCTTTTTTGTCAGCAGATGCTTTATCACAAGAAAATAAAAAAGCTGATAAAAGCCCTAAAAATATAAATTTCATAATAAACTCCTTCGAATACCACTAAGGTAACAAAACTACTCCTGATTTCAAGCTTATAAATCCTTGATTACATTCGGCGATAGTTTTCAGCAATTAGTATAGGCCTGTCTAGCAAACTGACAAAAAAAGAAATTCCATTAAGCCTATAAACGAATACGAACACACTGGCTTCCTGATTTCTAATGGACCCCTGATTTTTCCTAAATCAGAGGTATCGGCCACTTACCTGAATTTCTTGGCCTCTTCGGGCCAAAGACTAATTGGCTTCCAATCAACCTTTAGCACTTTATTGCGAGC
Organism: Bdellovibrio sp.; assembly: GCA_043721535.1. Classification (GTDB taxonomy): domain Bacteria; phylum Bdellovibrionota; class Bdellovibrionia; order Bdellovibrionales; family Bdellovibrionaceae; genus Pseudobdellovibrio. The sequence goes on from JAYSQO010000059.1 coordinate 27,251, forward strand.
CGCAGTCAACTGACCGTGACAATACCCCTTGCGACATTCTGTGAAATCCGCATACGAAAGCCCTAGTCTTAAAATAGTACTCACGATTAAAAGTTTTAGTAAAAGTGGTTCTACTCACTCGATGGTGGAATGCTTTGTGGATGAGGCATTCGCATTAAGGGAAAGACTCCAACTGAAAACTACCATGCAAAAAATACTGCTAATCCATCTAATGTATTTCATAACGAAGATCCTTTTAATTCACACAATAGAGCGATATCTTCTTTAGCAGGTATCCCATTTACATTTGAACCGTGCGATGAAATTCTTAGTGATGAGTAGCTTACTTCTAAGCTGCTTGTTGAAGGCTTTATCATAGTAGTTCCTGTATGGTAACTTACCGCCTGATTGTCATAAACAGCCAAATCAATAAATCTAGCTTGGCTAGGATTGCTTTGTTTTACAGATTGTACCTCAATCAGAGGATAGTCGATGAGTCCAGTTTCATATTTTTCAGTTAAAGAGCAAATCAGGGAATTATTATCACAACTATACTTTAACTCAAACTGACGGGTTTGTGATTTATAAAAAAATTTACATATCAGAGCCGTAGACTGTAACGGAACTTCAGCATCTAAGGCCTTTGCAAATGTAGCTGGAAGTACTAACGCTATGAGAAGCTTTAAAATTGTCATATACTCTCCCAATATTATAATTATAATAAGTTGTTAAAAAAATTGAGACCCGTTGAGAGTCGATCGTAAAAACTGATTTTGATGTAGGGCGTAATATAATGACTAAAACTATTTTCTTGAACTACTCCTTCATTAAAATATTTGAACTCTTAGGATACTACCATTAATGAGAAAATTTAAAACTGTAGATAGTTTGACAGTAAAAAATTCCTGTCAAACTTATGGACAAAACCCAATGAATAGCGGCAGGGCTTGGGTCAATTTAAACGAGCCTTATGTTCAATCAACCCCCGAAGTCAGCCCAGCGCCTGATTGTTTGCATTTCAACAGGATTTCGCAGGGTTCATTGGCCCTTGCTCGTAAAAGCGGACCTTAATGATTTTAAGCTAATTAGGCGATTAAAAGGTTCATTGGCGCTGGGTTCTCGGCCATTCAAAATCATTAGAAAGATGGACGACTCGGTTCAAAAAGTATATTGTCATGCTATTAAAGAGGTACTCTCATGCGATTTCTAGCTGCTTGGTTTGGTGATCCTATTCAGTATTGGCCACAGATTTTAGGCCTAATTGTTTTTGCAGCAGTAGCAATTTTCATTGTTAGAAAAATTCAATCTAAAAGAAAATTTAATAAATAGACTAGATTACTTATCAAAAGTTACAGACTTAAAATCTGTAACCCAGTGCGATTGTATTCGTTTATAGACTTAGTGGTATTCTATTTCTGATCCACGAAGCAAGTATAATCTTCTTCTGAGATATCACTTACGTCTTTAACATCTGCAAAATTTTTATGGTCGCGCGTACATGACATGTTTTTTTCAGTGAGTGAATCCCAACCTAACGAGCTTTCAAATGATGAGTTAGACTTTTCTAACTTCAAATACAAACTTTTTGCGCAGGCGCCACTCATTTCTATCACTTTATTTTTTGAATAATCTTGAATAGTCACTTTACAATCAGTTCCGTTATTTGATGCAAATACCGTCGAAGTCATTAATAAACCTAAAATAATTACCACTTTTTTCATAAGATTTCCTCGTTTTTGATACCGTTCCAAAGTTTGCGGGCTTAGTTGCCCTTTATTTAAAATGCCGAAAACAGGCCGAACTTTTATTAACTTAATTTAATTAAAGTTAATAAAATCAGCCGGAATATTTTTATTATTCAACGCAGTTAGGTCGTGAAATTGAAATTCCACCGTTACTTTTGTAAGAAATTGTCACCCGGCAAGTTGGCTGACCCAGACGTTCAACAGTCACTAATTTTTTAGATGAGCTGATAATAGAATATATTGCAGGCGTATCAACTTCGTTGTCGTTCATCTCAAGTTGCACTGTAAAAACTGTTTTTGCTAAGGCTATTGCTACTGCTTGCTTTAAAATAATTTCAGAATTTTCTGCCTGAGCAGAAACCGATAAAGATAATAGCGCCATACTAACCATCATAAATTTTTTCATAAATCCTCTTTTAGTTGATGATATCGTTCTAATGTCAGTAGGCTTAATTGCCTCTTATTCTTAATGGAACGATCTTGAAGAACTATCTGCAAAGTAAAATGCCAAGTTTTCAGTTAAATTTTGTAAACTAATTTTACAGTTTTGAATTGAGTTGAATTGAATTGAATTGAATTGAACTGAAAAAACATACACATAGCTAGAGTCGTCAAACTTATTCGAGCTGAGTGACCATTAAGGGAATTCCATTAAGCCTATAAACGAATACAAACACACTGGCTTCCTGATTTCTGATGAACCCCTGATTTTTCCTAAATCAGGGGTATCGGTCACTTATCTGAATTTCTTGGCCTCTTCGGGCCAAAGACTAATTGGCCTCCAGTCTGTAGGCGTCGTACATAAATAGGACCAAACACGCCGGTGAGCCGGTCCCATGGACCAGTGATTAAAGCCGCAGCAAAAGGGGCCACTTCAATACTTAAGTCGGTTTTCTTTTTTCAGAATTAAAATCA
>JAYSQO010000060.1:0-1817 GCA_043721535.1 Bdellovibrio sp.
AAGGTCATTGCAAAGATTGTTAAAAAAATTAATCAAAAATAAATTGGTTATTCCATCGGGAAATGCGCGTGCACGCTTCTATAGTTTTATGAAAAAAAACAAAGTGCCTCAAACCAAGATTCGTAAAATTAAGACTTCATTGTTAAATGAAATAAGTTTATCGCCTAGGGCTAAAATTTTATTTAAATATGTCAATCAACCGATCACCAAAAGAACTCCTGTTGGTTACAATCAATCATTCTTGAAAAGTTATATCCCCAATAAAACTTTCTATTTAACTGAAAAACAAAAAGAAGAGTTGTTAAGTTATGGCCGTGTTGAAATGAAGACTCAACTTGCGGGTACGTATGCTCGTGAGATTTTCAGTCGACTGACTATAGATCTTTCTTGGAATTCAAGTCGCTTAGAGGGAAATACTTATTCTTTGCTTGAAACAAAACGATTGATTGAGTTTGGTGAAGCGGCTGAAGGAAAACGTGCCAATGAGGCGCAGATGATTCTTAATCACAAATCCGCTATTGAGTTTATGATTGATTCCGCCAACGAAATTGATTTTAATCGAATGACAATTTGTAATCTGCACGCGCTACTTTCAGACAACTTACTTGGAGATCCAGGTGCATCTGGGCGATTGCGTGAAAGAGCCGTTGAAATATCAGGTAGTGTATATATTCCAATCGATAACCCACATCTTTTAAAGCAATTTTTCGAAATTTTTTTAAAAAAAGCAAAGGCGATCAAAAATCCATTTGAACAATGTTTTTTCGCTCTTGTGCATCTTTCTTATTTGCAGTCTTTTGAAGACGTGAATAAGCGTACATCAAGGTTGGCTGCTAATATTTCGCTGATTAAACATAATTTGAGACCATTAGCCTTTGTAGATGTTGATCAGGATGTTTATTTAAAAGCTTTGTTAGGTATTTACGAGCAGAACGATATATCTTTATTTAAAGATCTTTTTATTTGGGCTTATAAGCGTTCGACCCAAAGGTATTCAGCTATTCAACAATCGTTCGGAGAGCCCAACTTGCTCAAATTGAAACATCGAACAAAAATTCAAAAAATAATTCAGGACATTGTTAAGGGTAAAATTCCAGGTCAGCAAATATCGAAATATCTTTCGATGGCTGTTAAAAAATTAACCATACCTATGGATGACGCTAGAAAACTTCTTGAAATCTTAGAGTTAGAAATAGCCAGTCTTCACGACGGAAACATTGCCCGTTATCAGATTCTTCCAAGTGAATATAAATTCTGGACTGGCTTGAAAAAATGAGTACGTAAGAATCTATTTATTTAGTTTATAACTTGACTTTACTTTTTTAAATGTAAACAATATTTCAATGACAGACAGACAGACAGACAGACAGACAGACAGCGCCACATCTAAAAAATAAAAAAGGTCTTTCAATTATTGAGGTTCTAGTTGCGACTGGAATTATGGCTATTTTAATGGCTGGCTTTTCATCGATGATGCTTAACCAAAATAAAGAAACCAGGGCTGTTGCAGAAATATTATCAGCACAAGATTTAATGAAATCAATGATTGGGTCCTTGGCAAAAGGTGATGTTTGTCATTATATTTTATCGACAAGAAGTTTTAATGCGTCCCAAGTTGTAGCTGGTACTCCACAAATTATTGATATTGGGACACAACCGATTTATTCATCGATGGTTGCATCAGGAACACCTGGGCCCGCACTCATTAAAAAAGGTGATAAAGCATCTGCGTACACGTCATCTTTAGAAATTGAAAGTATTCAATTCGAAGTGACAAGTGGAACAATTGTTGGTTCAAACGGTAATTTTCAGGGTCG
>JAYSQO010000061.1:0-4509 GCA_043721535.1 Bdellovibrio sp.
TGGTATCGGCGCGCAAATGGTCGGTATTGCGCAAGGGGCTTACGACGCTACGTTAGCCTATATTAAATCACGTGAACAATTTGGAAAATCAATTGCTCAATTTCAAGGTGTTCAGTTTCAATTGGCTGAAATGCGTATTGAATTAGAAGCCTCGCGATTAATGGTTTATAATGCGGCAAGATTAAAAGATGCAGGTCAAGATTTTATCGCATCGGCTGCAATGGCAAAATATTATTCTTCTAAAATGGCCGAAAAAATCACGTCAATGGCGATTGATTTATTTGGTGGTAACGGATTTACCAAAGAATATCCAGTCGAAAAATTTTGGCGTGATGCTAAAATTGGACAAATTTATGAAGGCACTTCAAATATGCAATTACAAACTATTGCAAAAATTGAACTTGATAAATAATTAATGTCACAACTTGCCGTTATCACAGGTGCTAGTTCAGGTATAGGTCAGGCCACTGCTTACAAATTTGCAAGTTGTGGTTTTGATTTATTATTGATTGGCAGATCTACTGAAAAATTAAAAACAACTTTTAATCAATGCCAAGCCTTAAATCCAAAAATTAAAATACACATGTTGTCTTTAGATTTTAAAAAATTTGATGTCACAACTATTACACAAGCTCTTGTTAATTTTAAATCAGAACCCACAGTCCTGGTCAATAATGCTGGCATGTATTCACAAAATGACTTTACAAACACAAATGACTGGCAAGAAATGTTTGAGGTCAATTTTTTCAGCGCGGTTAAAATAACTCAAACATTATGGCCTATTTTCGAAAAAAACAAAAAAGGCAGTATCATCAACGTGTCTTCGACTTTAGGAATCAATCCAACCGCTAAGACATCATCGTATTCTGCTTCAAAAGCCGCGATGATTAATTGGACAATAAGTTTAGCCCAAGAAGGCGGTACCCACAACATCAGGGCTAATTGTATTTGCCCAGGTATTGTTGATACTCCGATCCATTCATTTCACGCTAAACCAATTGAAGAAAAAAATAAAATCACAGAGAGTTTAACAAGCTTACAACTTTTAAATGCTTTAGGTCAGCCAGAAGATATTGCAGAAAGTATTTATTTTTTGGCCAGTGATTTATCAAAGTGGACTACCGGGGCTACAATCAACGTTGATGGCGGTATTCATGTCAAATAGCCGTAATAGCCCAAATGAAAAACTACGACTTTCAAAATTAATGTCGGAACGCGGGATTTGTTCTCGGCGAGAAGCTGATGAATACATAGCTCAAGGCTATGTCAGTGTCGACGGAGTCGTTGTCACTGAAATGGGTTTTAAGGTTTTACCTGACGTTAAGATTTCACTTTCATCACAAGCTATGACCCAACAAAATAATTTAATAACTATTATGTTAAACAAACCCATCGGTTATGTTTCCGCACAACCTGAACCAAGATACACCCCAGCGATTAGATTGATCACCGACGAAAATCAATGGGCAGAAGACAACCAAAGATTAAAAATGGGTGATCTAAAAAATATTGCAGTGACAGGAAGACTTGATATTGATTCGCAAGGCATATTATTATTTACCCAAGATGGCAGACTGGCTAAAAAAATTATTGGTGAAAATACTGAAATCGAAAAAGAATATATTGTTCGTGTGGTGTATATAGGCACAGAAAGAAAACTGCCAACTGAAAAATTAAAACTTTTAAATCACGGTTTAGAACTTGAAGGCCAAAAATTAAAGCCTGCTGAAGTTTCATGGATTAACGATGATCAATTAAAGTTTGTCTTACGTGAAGGAAAAAAACGTCAGATCAGAAGAATGTGTGAATTGGTAGATTTGAAAGTCACAGGACTTAAGCGTGTAAGATTAGGTAATCTAGCACTTGGCCACCTTCCTGAAGGTCAGTGGCGCTTTGTGCAGCCAGAGGAAATTATTTAAGAAGCTCGGTCATTTTTAACCAAATTATTTATAAAACATTCGTCCATCACCCAACAAATACGAATGGCAATCTTTATTTGCTTTCAAACAGTTTCTCACGAAGCCTTGCATAAAAACTGGATCCCATCCGTTCATCCAGTCGCCATGTCCTGAATATCCCCCTGGGCTTGTTCTTGGGTAATTATCACTTGCTAGCCTCCATTTTGAAGTTCCGTTAGCGTTTACAGTCCAATGAACATTGAATGTTATCTGCGGAATTAGCACAGGGTGTGTCGTTGGGCATAGACCCCGTCTTGAATAGGCCATGTGGCTTTTATGGTCTGGCGAATCTAAGCTTCTCCCATTCCAACAATCAGGAAAAACAAGCATCCAACCAAGTGTATCGCCGGGTTTACAATATGGGATAGATTCCTGTCTTGTTTCAATATCTTTATTACATGAGTAGTGATTTGTTCTGTCGTATGCATTCGGAACGGGGCCTGTTGGATTTTCTGACCCTTGAGCAATCATTCTTAACCCAGGAGGAGGCGCCGTTACTTTCGCTGGATCGTTAGCTTTGTAATAGACCATGATGTAGTCAGGCTTAACTGGAGCACCATTTGTCGTGTCGATCATAGAAGGAATCCAATATGCGGATCTGTTCATAATACCACCGTTACAAGTGCTATTGCCTGCGCTAGTCAGTGAAGCATTTGTCGAAAATGCATTAGTGTTGTTATTACCAAAAAATGTATGCAGATGAGATGCTCCTGTTAATTTGGGGAAAACAATAGGGTCATTATTCGCCATATGAGAATAGCGACATGTGATTCGAAATGAAGATACACCACCAACCGCTTCTGGTGCTATCAGAGTGGTGGGTTTAACATTCAGCAGAGGGCTCCCATCTTCAGGGGGTGGTATACGCGCAAGATTAACATAAGGCAAATAACCTCGTGATACAGACCATGAATACGAGACCACTGTTGTTAAATTATTTATTAAATCAATGACCTTAACTTGAAATTTATGAGTCCCAGCTGGTGAAACAACAGCTACAGGACTTGTACAATTTGAAAATATCGTCGAATCGTAGGCACATAGAATTTGTTTACTTGTCGAGCTCGCGGTAACATTGAAAGCAAATTGGCCAACAGTAGCAGTTAAGTTATTGGCTGGTACTGTGGTGAACGTGATAGTTGGTTTTGGTTTTATAAATATAAAAGTTTTAATATTTGCAATTCCGGAAGTACCAACACCAACAAAGTAGATGTCTTTTGTCCCAGTAATTTTTTGATTTAAAAAAACTCGTTGATATGTAAATGTTGACCATGAACCTGTACTGGCAACTCGCAATCTACCTATTACAGTTCCCGTAATAGAGCCCAGACGCACTTCTATAGTTTGATTAGCTTTAGCAGCTGGTACAGATACAGATAATGACAGACTGTCAGCACCTATCGTGCCAAAATTAAAACCTTTAAACCCAATGTAATTTTTATTGTCAAACCCACTCACATAGCCGCTTGAGTTCTTAATTGCTCCGCTCATGACTGAGTAACTGGTGGCATTAACATTAACAAATGGATTCGTTGATGTTTGAGCTAAAGCAAATGTCACCTTTAGAACTAAAATTAAAAAAATGATTTTTTTCATTACCCCACCTTTTTTCATATGCACAATAATATTAAACTTCTCAGCTATTCAGTGACCTATACATTACGAAAATTAAATTGTACTATATTTAATCAATATATTTAACTTTATTTTAAAAGTGTTTCTGTTTGATTCATGTCGTGTTGTTAAAGAATTAAACGATACTCAGTGGCTCATTTTAGAACGGTTGATCTTTTTATATGTCAGTCACTTGGCCTGATCCGACAGCCCAATATGAGATACGGTCTTAAAAAGAAATAACAAAGTGACCACTTAAATTGTAGCCTTCGTCTTGAACTACATCATTCAAGCTTGTTTTTTGGTAAGTTTGCAATACGGCCACAACTTTATTTTGCTCAGTCACTTTATCAGATAATAAAACTGTTTGTTCAGCTAAATTCACATCAAGTTTTATGCTTTGTATTTCAACGTAACCTTCAAAGTCAGTGATTTGTAAAGCGGCTTTTGTCGTTTTATTTTTGACAACACCTAAGCTTGTTTCTACTGATGTTTCTGTGCTTAGGGCTTTTTGTTTCCAAACATAAGTTTTTTCAGATTGCTGACTTTTTTTTTGGCAAATTAAATTTTCAATTTTAATAAATTGCAAACCTTTGGAGTCAACAACAGCTGATAATTTAAAAGCTTTACCGTTTACATCTTCTTTTGACACACATGATGCCACTGATCCGTCTAACATAACGTAAGTTGAAGTTTCAGCAAAAACTGCAGTACTTAAAATTGAAAACATTGAAGCAACTAGTAAATTACGCATAACATCCTTTGATTTGTGTTTAGCAAATATATGTCAAATTCACTTTAAATACCAGTCAGTGTCGGCTTATCTGGTAAAAATGACAACCTTAAGTTCTCTAAATACTGAAGCTCACCCTCTGTAAAGCCTGCTTTTTTGCGGAGGTCATGATTTAAAGGCTCCATGCGTTTCGGTAGAACCCAT
>JAYSQO010000062.1:0-29562 GCA_043721535.1 Bdellovibrio sp.
ATTTTGTCTAAAAATTCTTTCACTTTTGGAACTGCTTGATGACGATTATAGACTCTAGTTAATATTAATTTCATTAAGCTTTGTTTAAAATCGTAGACTGCTTTTAGTGCCGGGTTTTCAGCTAAATATCTGATTAAGTTACTTCGGGATTTGTCTTTCATTTTCGTCCGCTTGACTTTCCACCATTGACTAGCGGAGTTATAACTTCCCGTATTTACTAACTTGTTAACATCATTTCATATTCTTTTGCAAACTCATTTGGTGTTTTATATTTTAAAGAATTTGGATTCTAAGATAAAAATCACTACAATTTGACAAGATGAATTTATAAGCTCAAACTTTTATATATGCCATCAATGTCAGGGATTTTTTCAGGATTAATTTTCGGAGTCATCGGTTTTTGGATGTTTCGCGAAGGGAAAAGAAACACCAACATAACGATTATACTTATTAGTATAGCTTTAATGGTCTATCCGTATTTTACGTCAACACCATTGCAAGACTGGGGTATTGGTTTTGCTTTATGTGGTGTGGCATATTACAAGTGGTAGCGTTATTAGTGATAGTTTAAATTATTTAACTCAAAGCTTTGTAAAAATAATAAAATGAAGCTGCTAGAATCAATAAACCTGTTACTTTGTGAACCCATGTTAGCCACTTTCCCGATTTGGGTAGTGATTTTGATTTGATAAGTCCAAGACCAATTACTAGAACTAAAAGCGAAGCACCTAGGCCATATAAAAATAATTTAAAAAAACTACCAACAGACCAAGGCTCTGCAGCAACATTTGTAAGTACACCACCTAAAATGGGACTTGCACAAGGTGAGGCAACTAACGCGGCAGCAAAACCGATTAAAAAAGAACCCCAGATACCTGTACCGCCCAATTTTTCAATTTTTTTTCTTAGAGCATCTGATTTCGATGTTACTGAGCTAGGCATAAAACCTGAAAGTGAAATAAAAGCCATTACAAATAAAATTGCAGCGAGAATTAAATTTATCATTTTTGATTGGGATGTGAATCCAAAAATTTCACCTAGTTTGACGGCAAGATAACCTATCAAAACATAAGATAAGCTTTGACCTAAAAAGAAAAAAATCACAGGTTTTTTAGAGTTCGACAATCTTGATTGAAAACTCAAATAACTGACTGTAAGAGGCAATGTTGGATACACGCAAGGCGAAATAGATGTTAACAGGCCTGCGGTAAAAATTGAAAAATTTTGTAGAAGCTGACTCATTTTTTCACCACAGGTAAATCCTGCATAATCGTCTTAATTTCATCACCGATATAAGTTTTTTGTGCAATCCATTGATCCTTGTCTTTTTTAAGTAAGACTGCAGTAGGTACAGAATACACTTTAAACTGCTTACGAATTTTTTTATCTTCATCTGAAATAGAGACAACAATAATCTTATTGTCTTGTCTATACTGTTCGATATCTTTATCTGATACATCAGTGTTTACAGAAATTATTTGTAAATTTTTTGTATCGAACTTAGGAAGCACGGTTTGTAAAGTGTGTTTGCAGTCTGGACACCATGTGGCCCAAAAATAAAGTAAAACATTTTCTTTATCTAGTTTAATCTCTTGACCCTGTGAGGTCACAGCTTGAGTTGATAAATTCCACCCCAATGAAATTTGTGAAATAAAAAAAATAAAAATAAGTACTTTAGTAAAATTTACTTTACCCATCCGCCGGTCTCCTTAATTAAGTTATCTACAGAAACAACTCCTGTATGTTGAAATGTAATTCCTAAATTTGGCTTAAATATAATTACACATGGTACTTGTTGAGCAGGGCAGTAATTGCGAAATAGATCAGCCTCGACTACGCCGACGGGCCAAGTTATTTTATGGTCTGCCGTCCAATCAACAGCATCTTCAATAACTGAGGACACCAGCATATGCCTTAGCTTAAAGTGACTTGGAAGCCCTTTTAAATTCACATAGTCTGATAAGTGGAAAGCCTCTTCAGAACAAATTTGACATGTATCCTGGGCAAAAATAAGGACAGTCGTACTGTCTTCTAGTGTTTTAAAATCAATTACTGAGCCATTCAAATCGGTATAGTAGCCATCTAAGTTTTGACCAATAACGTTTTGTGGTGCAGTTTTTAATTTTGAATATTCAAGATTTTTACCGCATCCAGCTAATGCCATCAGCATAATAATTAAAAAATTTTTTATAGATTCCACGAAAAACCTCCTGAAAAATTATACTCATTTGTTCCCAGGTTAGATTGTCTTTGATCAATATTGGCTAGAATTGTAAATTCAGCTAAGCGATAACGGCTACCAACAGTATAGATATCATGTCCAACTTGGGTATCTGATTGATTGAAAGTTTGCTTTTCAGTTTCAATATTTAAACCGTAGCCAAGCTGCAATTGCAATTTATAAGAATAAAGATAGCTTAGTTCGGCATCAAAAAACTGGCTTGAGTAGTAGCCGCGATTATTTTTAAGTTCAGACTTTTCTTCATAAACAGTACCCAATTGATTTCTCAAAAAAAATTTTTGATTTATTGAATATCCTGTTTTCAAAATATATCCTTTATTATTTGGTCGATCAGCTCTTTGCCCATATATATTAACTGCTTGAACTTTGAAATCGTCAGATAAAACTTGTTCGTAAAAAAGTTGAACTTGCTGGGTCTTTAGTTGATCAGGGCTTTTCTGTGTTTGAAAGTTTCTGTTGATAAAGTAATTTTCTGGTTGATTAGTAGTTTGATAATCGATCGATAAGCCAGCTTTGTATGAATCATGCTGACCACGGTAAAAATACTGCACCTGTTGACTTGATTGAAAATATGGTGATTGAGTAAGCGAGCTTCCAACTGCAGTTGAAAAGTTATGTGCTCCGATATACGATGATAAAGCAGCTGATCCATAAAATTCATTTTTATTAAATGAGTCGCTCAGTTTTTCTTCTGTACCATTTTTGTTTCTCAAGTTAACAGATGAGTAATCGTTCTTGCTGTTTGTGAAAGACAAATCAGTACTCATTTTTTTATATTTAAATGACGAAGATAATGATGTTCTTTCGCTAGAAACAGATTGATCAATATTTAGATCCTGATTTTTTTTAGAATATGACAAGCTATAATAATTGACATCTATTTTCTGCAAACTTGGCAAATCACTTCCATTTATAATAACTTGATTTTCAGCATAGCTAGCCAGAAGCTGTTTAGATAAAAATACAAGTATGTAAAAAATCAATGTGCGCATACTGAGCATCCCGCAGAACTTCCGGAACCGCCGTTTGAGCGCAAACTAGAAATTGATCCAACTTTTTCTGAACTAAATTTTTTAGATAAATTTAAAGAGTCATTATTTAGTAAAGAAAGGTCTTTCGGTACATTATGAACACAACTAGTGAAAATTAAAAATTGAAATAAATAAATAAATATTTTCATACCCAACGACCTCAATTATTACTGAACTGATTGAATAACTTGTTTTATTTTTTCTGAAATCTTTTCAGTTACTAAACCCGAGTGCTTAAAGATAATTTTATTTTGACTGTTTAAAACGAAAATTGTTGGTGTAGTTACAACAGCATAGGCTTTTTTGGCATCTCGATCTAGATCTAAGCCAACTTCGTGTGTGATTAAATCTTTTCGCGTAGCAATAAAATCACGAACTTCGTTTTCTTTACGGTCAATAGCAATTGCTCTGAAAGTAGCTTGTCCGGCGACAGATTCTGACAACTTATTTAGGACAGGAAAGCTTTCAATACAATAATTGCAGTATATTGAAAAAAAATCTAAAACAACTGGCTTCAATTCAATTTTCGGATCACGAATACAGTGTTCAGATGATTTTCCATCTGTTTCGACATGCTCTAAGACTACACATGGGGCATCATCACCGACATCAAGAGCTTGCGCGCTGAAAGTTGATAGTAACATTGTCAATATGATCAGAATTTTTGTATTCATTAAGAATCTCCTTGTTAGTGTTTGTATTTATTTAATCTTGTTGGCTGAGGAGTTAAAGAAAAGAGTCACTCAGATGACAATTAAGTGAAACTAATAAGCGCATAGCTAACAGAAATGATTAGGGCCATAAACGTAATTTTTTGATTCGACTTATGGTTAAGATTTATTTTCTATAGCTAAGGTATGAGTTATGACCAAGATTCAAAGGAATTGGTTAGAGCGTGATGTTTTTAATGATTCAGTTAAAGAATTTAGTCAGCTCATTAACAGAGATTCCAAAAAATCAAAGCTGACTACTTTTCGAAATAAAATGCCTCGTGCATTTAGCATACTGAATAGGGAGTATATTCTGTACTTCGATGAGACCGAATAATCCGCATAAAATAGTATTTCACAAATTAAAACAACCTCATCGTATTATAAGCTTCATAATCAATGGCCATGTTGTTGCATCTATTATGAAACTGTAAAAAACAAATTTTACACTAACAAATTATTACAGTTCTTAATTGAACAAAGGAAAACCTATATGAAAACAATGCTTATAGCTCTCGTCACGACATTATCACTAACCACTTTTGCTAACTCAGGCTCTGGAAAAGGAACAAATTTATTTCCTGGTTATGGCGCCGTCTCTTCAAGTTTGGTCTGCGTGACTGACGATGCAGTTCGATTTACACTTCCTGCACGCAGCGTAAAAACCTGTGTTAAGTACAATTCGCCATTATTAGGCCATAATTGTATAAAATATAAAAACACAACAAAAACTGCTAGGGTTTTTGAAGCTCCATTAAGCTTTGAAGTGCTAGGTTGTCTAGAAACAAAAACTGAATATGATGCTGCGCAAGTTGCTTCAGAAGTTTGTACTAAAATGGGTATGGTCACATATCATCAACCGCGTACATACTATGTTGTAAAAACTGTTAAAGTTGATGATCACACTGAAACTGTTCGCGAAGAACACACTATCCCTACTTGTATTTAGCATGTAATTAGTTTTAAAAAAATAACTACTTCATGACCCCGACGATCCATAAAAGATCTGAATTTTGAATAGCGACTGTTGAATCTGGATTTAACAGTCGTTCGGTTTCACGTTCGATGCCGACCACGATGCCGTCAACTTTTTCACGTAATCCTGAATCACGAATTGTTTTTCCCATGTAAGGACTATCGCTATCAATCAATAGGCTATAAAGACCATAGTTGACCGGTGGAAGATCTTTCGAGTGTTCCAGCTGGCTTTCTAAGGCCTGAGCAAACCCAAGCAATTGGTCATCTGTACCTATAACAACTAAACGGTCATGCGCCATAATAAAATCATCCCGCTTGGGTGCGAGGATCTGTTTTGAGCCCCGTTCAATCATGGCAATTGTGATACCAAATTTTTCACGCACAGCAATTTCGGAAAGTCTTTGCCCAACAAACGAACTGTTCGGTTGTACTGATAGCCTTGATAAATGGGCGTCCCACGGGGCTAATTGCGGTATGCTTTCTGTAACAGCAGTTGCTTTATCTTTTTCATTTAAATGTGAAGTAAATCTTTTTTCTAGCCATTGATAAACTTGTGAAAAGTTTTTGGCTCCTAAAAATCCCACGATCAAGGCCACATTGGCAACGATCACAAATGTAAATAACGCTGAAATAAACTGACCGATCACAAAACTTAGTAAGAATAAAGAAATAATAATTCGGGCGAATAACGCTAACAGCGCCTGGGTTGTTAAATTTTTAATATCTTCAATACGGTAAGTATCTAGTTTTAAGGCCGATGGCCCGCTGATAATCGCCCATAGCGATGGCAGTGAAAACAACAGTGCCACAAAGGCAGCTAAAACTTCAATGACAATTTTATTCTCAAAATAATTTTGTAGAATAGGACTCAGCCATCTGCTAGTTGCAAGTGCGATCGCAATAACAAGAATTGTATTTAAAAATAGTCGTGCGATTTCGCTGGTGGTGGATGAAATTTTTGTAGCAATTTCTGATCTTGATAAATCATCACTTGCGCGATTTTTAATTCGATCAGGCAAGTGTTTGTAAACCCAATTGTAAAATGGCTCTGAACTTTTGATCATGTACGGTGTGGTCAGTGTGCTGACCGCTGATACGGCCACAGCTAGCGGGTATAGAAAGCTCGATATAACCCCTAAACTTAAACCAAGTGTTGCAATAATAAACGAGAACTCACCAATTGGCACTAAGCTCATGCCAGATTGAATTGATGTTTTAATACTTTGCCCACCGATTAAAGCACCGATCGTCGTACTTAAAAATTTTCCAAAAATGGTGATCAGTGTAATCACCACAAAAGCCACCCAGTGTTCTTTCAGTGGATCAATATCAATCAACATTCCCACTGAAACGAAAAAGATCGCTGAAAATAAATTTTTCACTGATTTTAAATTGTGTTCAATTCTTTCTCCGTCCGGAGTTTCTGCTAAAATAGAACCCATGATAAAGGCACCCAAGGCTGGTGAAAACCCCGCGTGTGTGGCTAAGATCACCATCATTAAACATAATGCCAGTGATACAATCAGTGATGTTTCATCATTCATCAATGATCTGGTTTTTTGTAAAAACCAAGGGACTAAGAATATCCCACCTAAAAACCAAATCGATAAAAAGAAAGCTAACTTAGCTGTAGAGATAATCAATTCAGTGCCTTGAAATGAATTAGTCACAGCAATTGTTGAAAGTAGAACTAACAATAAGATAGCCACAAGATCTTCAACGACCAGAATTCCAAAGACCAGATTCACAAAACCTTTTTGACGGAAACCTAATTCATCAAAAGCACGGATAATAATTGTTGTTGATGAAATAGATAATATTCCACCTAAAAATAAACTATCCATTTGGCTCCAGCCAAATAATTGGCCAGTCGCATAGCCAGCACCTAACATAAATAAAACTTTAGTAATGGCAGTGATGGATGCTCCGCGACCCACAGCAAATAACTTTTTAAAACTAAATTCTAAACCAAGGCCAAATAGTAAAACAATCACGCCGATTTCTGCCCAAATTGTAATGGCTTCTTTTTCTTGAACTGTAGGTAGAAAACTAACTTCAGGTCCGACTAAAAATCCGGCTAACAGATAACCCAAAACAACTGGTTGATTAATTTTTTTAAACAGCAGTGTCACAAGTCCAGCTACGGCCAGAATAATCCCTAAATCCTGTATAAGTGCAGGTAAGTGTAGAATAAGTCCTCCGCGCTATTGACATATGTAAATTATATGTAAATATAGAATGATGAATACAGCTGCATTTACAGTTAAATATCTACTGCTTGATCTTAATTCTTTTTTTGCCTCTTGTGAACAACAAGATCGTCCCGAATGGCGCGGCAAACCACTGGCTGTTGTTCCGATGATCACAAATAGCACTTCCGTGCTGGCTTCTAGTATCGAAGCAAAAAAATATGGAATTAAAACAGGCACATCAGTGGGTGATGCAAAAAAACTTTGTCCAAAAATTATTTTAGTGAAAGCGGATCATCGTAGATACACTAAATATCATCATCAAATTGTGAAAGCAGTCGAAGAAATTTGTCCTGTTGAAAAAATTTTATCGATTGATGAAATGGTTTGTGAATTGATCGGACGTGAAACCGTAGAAGACGAAGCCATTCGTATCGCAAAAAAAATTAAAGAGCACTTAAGACAAACGGTCGGTGAAAATTTAACCTGTTCGATTGGATTGGGGCCAAATATTTTAGTCTCTAAAATCGCCTCTGATATGATGAAACCTGATGGTTTAGTTTCAATTCCTCAAGAAAAAATTCTTGAAACGCTAGGGCAACTGCCGATTGAGGTGATTTCAGGAATCGGATCGAATATGAAAAAATATTTAAACACGCGGGGCTATTATAAATTTCATCAGTTATATGAACTCCCTTCACCAGAAATGAAAAATCTTTGGGGAGGGCTTGTTGGATTACGCATGTCGCAGGAACTAAAAGGTTTTGATGTGGGGCGCCCTGAAACAAAATCAAAATCATTGTCACACCAACATGTGTTGCCACCAGAATTAAGAAATGCAAACGGAGCCTACGAGATTTTAATTAAGCTTTTATCAAAAGCGGCGTCAAGATTAAGAAAAAGTGAACAAAAATGTAAACACTTAGGAATCTACATTAAAGAAATGTCAGGTGTCCGCTTTGAAGAAAATATTTCTTTTCAAGAAACGAACGATTCTTTTTTTCTGATCGAACAACTGAAAAAGAAATATACAAAACTAAAAATCACTAAGCCGATTAAAGTCGCAGTGTATTTATCTGATTTCACAGTGGGGAACGAAGTTCAATTAAGTCTTTTTGCGGATCCGAAATCACAGAAGTTAGGGTTTGTGATGGATTTAGTGAATAACAGGTACGGAGCTAACACTTTGGTGTCTGCGGGCTTTTTAGATTCCCGCAGTGAGGCCAAAGCAAAAATTGCATTTCATCATATTCCTAAAGAAGACGATGAATTTGATTAACTATTTAGCTGGTCTTATTTAGCTTTAGCACCTTGAATTTTTAAAGTGATAGTCACTTCGTCGCCAACAACTGGGCCAACTTCAACAGCTTTGCTCCAAGTTAAACCAAAATCTTTTCTATTGATTTTAGTTGTCGCCGTGAATGCTGCTTTTGTATTGCCGTATGCATCGTTCACGTTACCTAAAAATTTACCATCAAAAACAACTGATTTAGTTTTGCCTTTAATCGTTAAATCACCAGTCATTTTGAAACTTTCAAAACTGCCTGTGATTGATTTACTTGTGAAAGTCATTTTAGGGTGTTTAGCTGCATCAAAAAAATCAGCACCTTTTAAGTGAGCATCACGGTCAGCATTTGCTGTATCGATTGAATTGATATCAACAGAAGCAGTGACTTTAGATGACGAAACTTTTTCGCCCATTTCAAATTCACCAGTGAAAGATCCAAAACGACCTTCTACAGTTGAAATCACTAAGTGCGGGATTTCAAAACCCACTTTAGAATGAGCTGCATCTAAAGAGTATTTTCCTGCTGGTGATGGTTTAGTTGCTGCGGCTTCAGCTTTTTTTTCAGCAAAAGCTGAAAGGCTGATAGTGCTGATGGCGATAGCTGTGATTAGATTTTTCATTGGTGTCTCCTGTTTATTGGTTTTATAAAAAACGATCAGGAAAAATTATCGACTGAAATAACCACAGCCACAAGTCTAATTTTTTATAATTTGCTGAGCCAAAAATAAATAAAAATCTGACTGACGGTCTTGAACAACTTGCGTGTTTTGAATCCCCAGAAACGTAAAGTGATTGTAATCAATCACTTGTTCCCAATGGTCCAGCGCAATAAAAAGTTTTTTCTCAGACTGAACCTTGATAAAAGTTTTTTCAAGCGTACGGATCAAAGTTGTTTCAGTCGATGATTGAAACGAAACAATTCCATCAGTGTCGCCAGTAATAAAAGCCGCAGGCACTAAAAACGGGGCGGGTAAGTTTTCAGCGTCTAAAACCTCAATGCTGCGGGGTTGGTGTCCACCGTAGGCATAGACTTTTAATGTTCTTGGTACCTTAACAGTCGCTAAAAATTTTCGAACGTAGGGCTTTGTCAGCTGTCTAAGACCTTGGATATAACTGATGTCTGTTATAAGGCGAAATTCGGTTGAATATTTTCTCCACGCTTCAATAAATTCAAGACCATCATAGGGTGTGCTCATTGTGATTAATTGATTCACAAAATAAGCCCCATGGTTGATCGCGTACAGTGAATATAGTCCACCAGCGCTATGGGCAATAATATTGATTTCAGTATTGGGGTAAGTCGCACGCACTTGATTTAGAATTTTCAGCACATGTTCGCCATTTTCTTCAATCGTGCCTACGGGGTTCATGCCAGTCGGTACAACCACGTTTAAATTCTGTGATTTCAACAATTGAACAATACGGTCTGAAAAGTAATTCGATGTGGCTGAATTAAAAAAACCGGGGATAAGAATAACTGTCTTTTGGGGCGCTAGCTGGGCCATGGCAGATTGAGATAAACCAGCGATAAAAAGCACTAAACCAAGTTTGCGTAAAACACTGAGTGTAAAAATTACCATTGGGTAACTCCTTTGTTTGTGGCCTTATTAAACAATAAAACCCCTTATAAACGAAATAATAATGTATAAAAATGACCTTATAACAATTTGACATATTGCGACATCGGTTGAATTGCGGTATAAGTTTTTATCGCGTTTAAATTTATGGGGATTCGTCCACGGGGGAAAAAATATGTCTAATACGGAAATCAATCCGACAGCACCAGTTATTACATCATCTAAAGAAGAAATTGAAATCACAGAAGAACATGATGAAGTGATTGAAGAAAAAGCTCTTGATCGTTTCGGTGGCACGGATGATGACACAGCACTTGAAGTTGATGGCGCGCAAGTTTTAAATCTATTAAGCGAAGAAGATGAAGATTTTAATTTTGATGCTGTTGAAAATATTCTTGATTTACCAGATCAAGAATTTCCAAAATTTACTTTAGCTAAAAATAAGGCTCGCTTTTTAAGAATGGTTTCTTGGTACCGTCAAAAAGAAGAATGGATTGAAGTGGCTCCGTTATCTGGAGTTCAAAAATTATTTAAACAACAAACTAAAGAGCTCGAAGGCATCCGCGCTAGCAAAATGGATTACGAAATGGAACTTGAGACAGGAACATTAACTCCGTCACAACGTTCATATAAACGTGACGAATTAAAAATGTGCCGCGTTCAAGAGAAAATGGCTGTGCACTTGATTTCTAAGCTGCAGCTGAAAATTAAATCGGGTCGCAGATAATTCTCTCGTCTTAAAATACTCTGATACAGTTAACGTTATATATTGAAACAGATCACCGAACCCAGTGATCTGTTTTTTTTTGGCTTTTTTTGAAACACGAGACAGAACTTTAGTCCATTTTTGAACCCTCAGAACCTATATAATGCTTTAAAAAAATAAAAACATTTTTTTTGGCTTAGATGTCTCAAGGTTTTCTATTTCATTCCGATACATTCATTGTGAGTCAGTTGATTCATTATCTAACGATTAAGAGGAGGCCCAATGGCTCGTTCATTTGTATACGTCGTATCAGAAAATCCTGAAGTCGTTGAAAAAGTAAAAAAGTCCTGTGAAGGACAAGATGTCAGCTTTTTCAATTATGCAGGACCACAATGGAGAGAAGGATTAGACAATCAATTCTTCAGATCCCAACTTGTTAATGGTGTACCATCATTAACAGCAGGCTTGTCTCCTGTAAAACATGACTCTCATAGCAATGTTGTGAGTTTCCAGCCAAATGGCCAATCAGGAAGTCCTGAAAAAGTTCAGAAAATGGAAGATATGGAAGCCAAAGCTATCGAAGCAGCTATCTATCAATACAAAGGAAATCTGACTGAAGCAGCCAAAGCACTAGGTATTGGCCGCGCGACTCTTTATCGTAAAGTTAAACAATATCACATCGACCCCTCCCAGGCTCGTCGTCGTAAACTTGTTGCTGCTTAATTTATTAAGCATTTAACCTGTTAACGATTGATATATTAAAGTACGGCTCGACTAACATCGGGCCGTATCGCTTTTTTAAAACAAATCTGTCATAATTATTATATGAAAAATTCAAATCAAATTATCGTATCAATGTTATTTGTTGTGGGTATTGCATTCAGCACTCACTATTTCTTTATTGGCCAAATGAAAGATCAAAATTCT
This sequence comes from Bdellovibrio sp., assembly GCA_043721535.1. GTDB lineage: Bacteria > Bdellovibrionota > Bdellovibrionia > Bdellovibrionales > Bdellovibrionaceae > Pseudobdellovibrio. The sequence goes on from JAYSQO010000062.1 coordinate 11,649, forward strand.
GACTCAGATCGTGGATTAGCTAGCTTTGGCGAACGAAATTCCAGTGGCCAAATCAAATGGGAACAAAATGTCGCCCAAGAAATTTCATCAGATTTAGAAAATCAAAATCAATTGCAAAAACCAACATTGATGGGCTGGCAAGATAAGCTGGTTTATGAATTTTTACGTGGTAAATACAACGTCGAAATTAAACAGGGCTTTATCGAAAAGCTGACATTGCAAGATCAAGAAAGCGGAATTGAATTAAACGTCGATCAATTTATGAAATCCTACGGCGCGCAATTAAAAAGTTTTAAACAGTACGAGCTTAAAAAGATTGATGCATTAAACGAAAACATTGAACTTTATGACCAGTCTGGACAATCAGCAGGATTGATTTCTATTACCAAAGACGACCAAGGTCGGGTAGTTACTATAACAATTCAATAGATTTTCAGATCAAAAAAAATAATTTTTTTGACTGAAAATCTATGAATAAATAACTGAAAATATCCGATAAGTAGGCATGGTCTACCCGGATATTAATTCTGAAAATTCAGCTCAAAACCCACATTATCAAGTGCAAATACTTCACCGAGTGCTTTCTGTTGTTATCGATTATTTGATTTTTGTTCCTGTGGTGAGTTTTCTTTTATTTATTCTTTTTAAAGACGGTCTTTATATTTATAAATCGTTTCCGAATTCGTCAGAAGCTAAAAGCTTTTTTGTGATGTTTATTGTGGCTTTTATTTTTTCACTTTCATTTTTGCAGGCTCTATTTATTAAATTTAATTCAGCAACTCCTGGTCAACATTTTATGAAAATAAAAGTGGATTTTGAAAATAAATCTGAATTTATATTTTTCCGATCCTGGTCAAGACAACTTGGCTTTGTGATCAGTTTCTTCTTTTTAGGATTACCTTTTTTAAGAATATTGACAGATTTAAAAAGACAAAGTTTTTACGAGAAGATGACAAGTTCGCAATTAGTCAGTCATGTGCAGTTGCCGCAAAAATCAATTTGGGCCATTGAAAGCGAACGTAAGTATTGGTCGTCATCCTTAACGGCGCTTTATGTCTGTCTTATAGTCTTAAGTGGATTGGTTTTCATGAATAGATATAACTATCTGATCACATCACCTTTATCCTACGCAAAGTTTAAAAATAATTCAGATCAGTGTAATGACTTTTTAGATAAAAGTTCAAATCAAAGATTGAAATCACTGATTGCTATGAATTTAGTTGGCACTATTGACGACGAATGCCTGAATGAGGAAGCTGATTTTATTTTATGGCGCAATATGACTGAAGACAAGTCATTAGCCTATTTTGCTAAATATATTACCAGTGAATACAAAGACTATGAAAAAGAATACTTAGTGCAGGCCTGTGCTGAAAATAAAAAATCCGAAGGTTGCTTTTGGTCGCAAATATTTCAAAAACCCACATTAGAGGATATTGAATTACCAGATCGTCATGAACAAAGCTTGTTAGGCTTAATAGTTCTTTATAAATTTACTGATGATAAAGAAAAAACTTTTGAAAAAATTAAAAAATACAGCGATGAGCCCTCGGTTAGAAAATTTATCGTCAAAGAAACGATTGTGCAGCTCAGTACAAAGTTAGACGTACAAGCTGAAAAAACATCCAGAGCTCCGGCGAACGTAGAGACTACAGAACCCGTGCAGTTTAAAGAACTTAATGACCATGAAGTTAAAAATAATCCTTATGAAGATGTTCTTGAGATGGTTGAGGACTTATGATCATTCCTGGCCAATTCAAAGATTTTAAAAGTCTACTTTCTCTGAATGCCACATCAGTTTTAGTTTTATCGAATGCAATTATTTATTTAGTTATTTTTGCTACTTACACATTAAATTCATTAGATAAAAAAACTTATGATTTAGAAAAACTGTCCAAAGTTTCAGAAATATACAAACAAACTTTAGACCCCTTAGAATTAAAAGATTATAATCCTAAAAATTTACAAACCATCTACCGCGAGCAAAGATTTTGGTATCGCGCCGATGATTTCCCTTTCGTCGGCGATAAAGTTGAAATATCACATGTTCGTAAATTTTTAACAGATTTAAAAGACGATTATAATTCATCACCTCAGTATATTTATGGTTTGTCACCATCGGCAACAACGCCGTGGGCCTGGGTGACTTATCAGTTTACGCATGTGCAGTTCTTTCATTTTTTATCGAATACATTTTTTTTGCTCATCATTGGTTGTTTATTGCAAAAATCAGTTTCATCAGCTTGGGTTTTTACGGCCTATGTTTTTGGTGGCTTAGGTGGCGGTCTTGGCTATCTGATGATGAACGATACCAGTGAAATTGCAGTGATTGGTGCCAGCGGGGCTATTTGTAGTCTGATGGCCTTTTTGTGCATCGTTAAGGGTGCTAAATCCATTCAATGGACATATTTTTTATCTCCAGCAAAAAATATGTATGGAATTATTTATTTACCAGCGGCATTTATATTTCCGATTTATTTAATTTCTGATTTCACCACGGTTTTACAACATCAATCGGGCGCGCAGTCAGCAGTGGCCCATTCAGCGCACATTGGCGGGGCTTTAACTGGTGTGTTGATGGGAATGTATTATCTCATGGAAAAAAATCTGAAGTCGTCTTTACTTGAAAGCTGGCGCGTACATATAAGTCTTGCAGACTATAAAAAATTACGATCCGAATTTATTTCAGAGCCCGATCAGGAATCTGAAAATGAAAAAGCCAGTTAATTTTTAATTTTTCTACTTTAACCCTCTTCCGGCGCAAATCCACGGCGCATTGTATTTTCAGTAATGACAACAGGTTCAGTGAATTGTTTTAAATAATCAGGGCCACCGGTTTTTGAACCAATGCCAGACATTTTATAACCACCAAATGGATGACGATCAACCATCGCACCTGTGATGCCGCGATTGATGTACATATTGCCAACTTCTAATTCATTTTTAATACGTTCAATGTTGGCAGGGCTTCTTGAAAAAATTCCGCCTGTTAAGGCGTATTCCGTCGAATTAGCATAATCAATAGCTGCTGTTAAATCTTTGGCTTTAATGATCGCAACGATAGGGCCAAAAAATTCATTCTGTGCAATATCATCGTTCGATGCAACATCACCAAACAAAGTCACCGGAACAAAATAACCGTTTTGAGGAGTTTCGCCCTTAAATAGCAATTTATATTTTTGGCTCGCATCGGTAATTGTTTTTTGTAAACGGGTGTAAGCTTCTTCATCAACCACAGGGCCATAATAGCCTTTTGGATTTTCTGCAGAAGACACTTCAATTGATTTTGCCCCTTCAACTAAACGATCAACAAATTTTTCATAAACACTTTCAAGAACGATCACGCGTGATGCGGCTGAACACTTCTGTCCTGAATAACCAAAAGCCGAATAAAGAACACCGTCAACAGCTTCATCAAGATCAGCATCGCTATCAATAATGACCGCGTTTTTTCCGCCCATTTCAATAATACAACGTTTAACGTGTTGTTGTTTGGGTTGCACAACCGCAGCATTTTTTGCAATTAAAAGACCTACTGTTTTTGATCCGGTAAATGCAATCGTCGTTGTTAAATGATGTTTGACTAAATAATCACCGACAACTTCGCCGTAACCTGGTAAAAATTGAAGAACATTTTCTGGAAGCCCAGCTTCTTTAAATAAATCCATGAGGCCTTGGGCCACTAAAGAAGACTGTTCAGCGGGTTTCATCACCACAGTGTTACCAGTGACTAAGGCTGCAGAAACTTGCCCAGCTAAGATAGCTAATGGAAAGTTCCATGGCGATATCACAGTGACTACTCCGCGGGGTTTATAAAAATAATGGCTGGTTTCACCAGGTGCGTGGCCCACACGTTGGGGTTTATTTAATTCCCTCTGGTGACGGGCATAGTAACGTAAAAAATCGATCGCTTCACAAACATCGCCGTCTGCTTCAGCCCAAGGTTTTCCGACTTCTAAAATTTGTGCGGCCATTAAATCGTAGCGGTATTTCACCATCAAGTTTGCCACGCGGTCTAAGTAGCCTGCTCTGATTTCTGATGTTGTCTTCGACCATGTTTTAAAAGCGGCGTGTGCAGAAGTTATGGCTTTTTCAGCTGATGTGACATCAGCCATATGAACGTTTGCCACAACTTCGTTTGTTTGTGATGGGTTCACCCGTTTAAAAATATCAGTGCTCGTGATTTTTTCTTTTCCAATGATGGGTTGAACTTGAATCGGTAATTGTGATTTTATTTTTTTAAGACCGGCTAATGTTTTTGTCCTGACTTCATCTACAGCAAAATCTAAATAAGGTTCATTGTAGAATTTATTTTTTGGATTGGTCACATCGCCGCTTGTAGCCGTAAGGCCAATGGCAGGATCTTTTAATAACTCAGCTGATGTTTTTCCGTCAGCGAACTTCCCACGAAGCCATGATTCATTTGAAGTATTTTCTAATAAACGACGCACTAGGTACGCCATGCCCGGAATCAATTCTCCGACGGGGGCGTATTCACGCACGCGGTAGCCCATATCGGCTAATGATTTTTTAATGGGTTCGGCCATTCCGTAAAGCATTTGAATTTCATAAGCATTTTGCGAAAGACCTAGTTGTTCTGCTTTAACAAAGGCCGATGATAAAGTTCTAACATTATGCGAAGCCAGTGCCACACGAATAAATTTATAATTTTCTAATAGTAAATGCGCGCAGGCCTCGTAATTGGCATCGCTTTCGGCTTTATTGAGATAAACAGGAATTGACCAATTTTTTTGTTTCGCTTCGATAGTTTCTGAATCCCAGTAGGCACCCTTAACTAAACGAATCGTAAACGGAGTTCCACGAACACGGGCGTAATCAATATAATCTTTCACATCAGCATATGAATCACGTAAGTAAGCTTGAACCACACAGCCAAAAAATTTATAATTTTTAAATTCAGGTTCGCTAATTAATTCCTTAAAAACTTCGACGGTTAAATGTTTAACTCCGTAGTGTTCCATATCTAAATTAATAAATACGCCTAAATCCATTCCTTTTTTAAATATCGGTCGTAAGCGATCTTTAATTATTTTTTTAGATTCATCCCAAGCCTTATCATTAATTTGTGAATATAGCGCTGTCATTTTTACTGACACGTTTACTTTAGGGATGGCTCCGTCAGCATCGCGGTCAAGTAATGGGATCTCATTCCAACTAGCAGCATCTTTTGCTAACCATTCGATCAGATCAATATATTTTTTATGGTAATCTAAAGCTTCTTTTTCAGAAAGAGTGGCTTCACCTAAAATATCAACAGTGAAAGTTAAATTATTTTTCCGAGCTTTCTTTAAAACAGTTAAGGCTTCATCAGCGGTTTCACCAGTGATAAACATTTTAGCCATGGCTGTTACATTTTTCTTAATAGCCCCGGCCATCAGCCCGGGAGCAAGACTGCCAAGGCCTAACCCCACATTAAACACGGCTGGTAATTCAGTTTTGCCACCTTCAGAAAAATATTCTTTTAAATGTGTGGCCACATCATCGCCTGTGTTTAGTGACGGAAGCACATCGACAAAACGAAACATGTTGGTTTTAAATTTTTCATTTTTCATACTCCATTCCATAATTGATCCATACCAGAAGTCTTTTGAAAAAAGAGAAACTTTAGATTGAGATTCCATACGGCGAAGAATTTCTTCACCTTTTAAGATCACTTTATTTTGAACATCCTGTGTTTGCATGACAGTGTTTTACCTCTGGTAAAACGGGCAAAGCAATAATTTTCGACAAGCTTAGATTTTCATCAGTTCAAGGGGCTTTTCTAGCCCTGCACAACACCCTTATTGCGGACAAACCAAGTGCTGTCTTTGAATTCAAAAACCATATACTGCGCAGGTGCCCAGTTTGAGTATTCAAATGAGGTCAGGTTTTGGTCACAATTGATAACTGACATAGCTTCTTCAATCCAGTCAAAATGTGAGCAAAGCATATAAACCTTGTCACGGCTTTGTAGAGCCAACTGCTCTAGCAAATTTATCGTTTTAGCGATGCGGCTTCTAAATTCTGGCCCAGATTCATCAGCATGCCTGACTGATAAATGATCTGTTTTTTCATACTGAACACTGTGATGTTTAATAATTTTTTCCACAGTTTGGTAAGTTCGTTGGCTATCAGAAACCCAGCACATAGTGGGTATAGGTAAAACTCTATCTTCAACTAATTTAAGCAATTGATCGGCCTGAGAAAACCCTTTGTCGCTGAGTGTTGGGTCTTCGATTGGAAGAAATGTTTTATGGCCATGGCGAATTAAAATTAAATACATGCAAAGATTCTAGCTAAGTTCTTGAGAACCTGTCACTGATTTGATAGTTTTATATTCTATGTCTAAAATACATCGTTATTCTTCAAATGATTTTACAGTCCGAATTGCAGCTATTGATGCCACACAAGTGGTGCAAGAAATGAAAATGTTGCAGAATACCTTACCAATTGCGACAGTCGGTGTGGGTAAGGCCATGGTTGGTGCTTTATTATTGGCTAGCCAGTTAAAAGAAAAGCAACAAGTCGGACTTTTATTTCGCGGCAACGGGTCTATTAAAAGTATTTACGCTGAAGCTAATTACGAAGGCCATGTGCGTGCGTTCACGCCGAATCCACAGTATGTGCCAACGTCTTACGATAATGGTTTAAGTGTTGCTGAAGCTTTAGGTAAAGGAACACTCACAGTTGCAAGACATCAACCATTTCAGAAACAACCTTTCAACGGAACAGTCGAATTAGTGTCTGGTGAAATCGGTGAAGATATTGCACATTACTTGCATCAATCACATCAAATTAGATCAGTTGTCTCACTTGGAATTTTTATTGATGAATTTGGTCAGTGTGTAAAAGCTGGCGGAGTCATTATCGAAATTATGCCTGGTGTAGATGAAAAAATTGTTGAAGCGATTCAAGCCAATACAGATATCATGCAGCCCAGTGTTTCTAAAATTTTAATGGAAGGCGGAAAGCCTTTTGATTTAGTTGATCCTTTTATGCTGGGGATTCCATTTACTGAATTAGATCACCCGCACACAGCGCAGTATTATTGTCCGTGTAACAGGGAACGTGTTGCAGGCGCACTAGAAATTTTAGGTGTGGCTGAATTACAAGATATTATTGATGAGGGTAAAGACCAAGAAGTGACTTGTCAGATGTGTGGCAAGCCTTACGCCATCACTGTTGATGAAGTTTCAGATATTAAAGATCGAGCTCGTAAAAATTCTCTGCATTAAAATTCATTCCCTCATTTCATTTTCTGTCATGCTAGACTTTGATCTGTATCATTAGTTTTTCTTATGATTCCTACCGAGCTGGAGGAGCGGGTATTATTCCGTTCCAGCGATGAACTTGTTGTGATGGGGCGTTTTCGCTCACTTTGGACTCCACGACTGTGGATGGGAGCGAGAAGTTTATCTTATAATGAGACATTGCAACTGGCTTGCCAGCTTTATGGTGTCAAAAAGGATTCGTCTGTAGGCTGTAAATCGTCATTGATACAGATTTGTTTCTTTATGAGTCATCCAGATCAAATATAAGTGGTGCTTTCTGGTCATGTTCTTGAACTGTAGTTAATCATGATGAAACTACACACTCTCAAATTCTTATTGATTGGATTAGCGCTCGTCGCAGCTGGCTGCTCTCCGCAAAAAGGTGATGACTGTGGTTTCGTGCAAAATGTTTATGGACAACGTATTTCTTGGAAACGTCAGCTTCCATTGCAAGTTTATGTGAACGCATCTGTTCCAGCGCAACTAAGACCTGCGATTCACCGTGCTGCTGCCACATGGGAAAAAAATGCAGGACAGAAGATATTTGAAATCATTGAGGAATCAAGCAGTTCAAGCGCAAGCCCTAATATGCCAAGTCGTGACCGAAAAAATGGTATTTACTTTTTAAGTAATTGGGAGTCTGATAGACAGTCTGAGCAAGGGCGCACGTCAGTCTACTGGGCTGGAGATGAGATTCAAGAAGCTGATGTTAGAATTAACGCAGCCAATTTCGGATACTACGATCAAGATCCTAAAAATATCGTGCGCATCACAAAAAGCTCAAATAGTTCGGATGGATATAATTTCGAAGCTCTCATGCTTCATGAATTAGGTCACTTTTTGGGACTTAAACACCGTGAAGCCGATGGCACAGTTATGGCAACACATTTAGCACCGTACAATGATCGGGTTAATTTGTCGTCGAAAGATACTGAATCAGTTCAATGTGAATATAAATAGTTTAAAAAAACGAAGGATATATGAAAAATTTAAATGAAGTTCAAAATACAAAAAATAATAAATCAGAAAATGAAACTCATTTAAATCACTTAGCTGCTAATTTAACTACTCATTTAAACTTGCGCGTTTATAATGAAATGAATGATGTAACTTCAAGTGATGTAAATGTTTTAGAATTAATTCAAAAACAATTTGCCCAAATTAACGATTTGAATCACCGTCGTCGGTTTTTATTGAAAGAAGTTTCATCATATATTGTTCGTTAATATTTCTTAAGATTCTTCGTCAAAATCAATCGACTCTAGTTTCGGAATAAAAAACTTAATATAATCGCCTTCGCGTTCACGTGTCATCCCTGCAGTTGATACAGGACGGCCCAATTTAAATTCTTCATGAAATGTTTGAAAATTATTTGTACTGATTTTTTTATCTTCAGTTTCAATAGCATCTTTAAATTTGCGTTTACCTGAAATGATCGCCTTATCGTTTTGAATCGTTACACGTAAATTATCTTTTTCATGTTCTGGAACGTAAGCTTGAATTTCATAACCATCAGATCTTTCGCTGATTTGGCTACCGCGATCTTGAACTTTGTAAAATGCATCTGTACCACGGGTCACATAATTTTGTGTCATAGCCTGTGGCTTTTCACTATTTGATTGTCGCGCAGCTTGTTGGGGTTGTGGTCGACTTTCAGTTTTTCCTGAACGATTGTAAGTTTGGGCTTGTTGTTTTTTCTCGATTTGCTCAGCACGGGCTTCTTGATCTGTTGCCTCAGTATCAGCTTTGATATGATTAATAACAGCAGAACTTTCTTCTTCAAGTTTTGCATTTTCATCTTTGTAATGCTGTTTTAAACTTCTTAAATCTTCTTGGGCCGATTGCGCTAACTCTTTACGGCGTTCAGATTTAGTTTGTTGAACTTGGCGAATATATTCTTGATTATCTTTTCGGTTATTGATTGCATCAGACATGCTGTTAGTATGACAGAGTTGTCTTAAAATGAGATCATCAAAAGGTCTAGTTTTGCTTCTGACAATGTGGTTTTAAAAAAGCGGTATAGCCTTTACACATCCACGTATCAATATACGAGATCTCTTCGTCTGGACTTAAGGGGTAAAAAGTTTTGAATTGATCAGGATCCAATGTGCTGTCTAGGGTCTTAGACGTATTAGTTTTTTTGTTTTCAATGAGTAGTGTAAATACACGGTATTCAGCAAATGCAAATTCTGTGATGAATAGACTAAAAATAAAAAACCATTTCATGTCTTAATTATCGGAAGCTATTTCTTAGGGCTTTAACTTTGGCACCAATGATGCGGTGGTTTTTATCAGATATACTGGTATTCACTAAGACAAAATCAATATACGGCGACAGTTGCTTAATATTGTTTTCATCAACGCCAGAGGCCGCACCCAATGGGTAATCGCCAATCACACGACGTGTACGTTGGGCTTTGATATGATCAGTGGCTACACCTGTTTTTGGTCCAGTGATGATGATACCATCGACCCAACCCATAGCTTGAAGGGCTGACTTTTCAATGGGCTTTTTAGAATCAAGCAATGTGGAATATTTCATATGAATGCCGCTCACGTAAAAAGTTTTAACCGGCTTTAGGGATTCAATAGAATGAAGGCTTGCTTCGGGAGCTTCGCGAATTAGATCAACCGCAGAAAAATCAGTCCAGGCAATTTGTAATTGATGTTTTTTGGCTAGCGCAAAAGTTTCCTTGTAAGTCATAAGGCTGTCATCAGTGCCCAAAAAGTTAACACCGATGATTTTATCAGGATATTTTTTTCTGACTTCAGCTAAAATTAAATCTAATTTTTTATAATCATTTGATTCATAAACAATGGCATTTGCGCCATTATTGAATGATTCTTCAAGGTCTATGAAGGCTTCGTCGATTGTGCCGTTGGCATAGCCGACAACCCAAATTTGTTTTTCAGATCCAAAAGTTTTGATAAAATTTTCTTTAGGCGTTATAAATTCTTGCGCAAAAATCGAAAAATTGAATAAAAAAATCAAACTGAAGATAAACTGAGCTATTTTCATTTAGTGTGTTTGCTGTTTGGCTTGTTGGATGTTGTTTTCAATAATGTAGAAATAAGCACGAATCAGGCGTTCACGTTTTTCAGTTGATAAACAGCGAACAAATTCTTGCTTGTCGACCAGTGATTTGAGCTGCAAAAGTTTAAGTAAGTCTTCTTGAAGGCGCTTTAAGTTATCAACTTGGAAGAAATTATCTTCAGAAAAATCGCCTCTAAAAGCGTCAGCAATTGATCTGTTGTCAAAAAGAAGGTGAAAACCCATTTCAGACTGATCTAAAATATTTTTTAGGTTTTTAACCTGATCCTGATTTAAATAGACTTCAATCTTTGACAAAACAGCTCCTTAAAGAAAGCCTACAGAGACAGAATTTAGTTTCAATCACAGAATAGATTGACTTTATTAGTCATTAATATTCTGCTGTGGATTAAGACATTAAAGGAAGTTGTGTGAGTAAAGTTGCTAGCAAAATAAACAAAAAAATAAGTGCTTCTAAAAAAAGTAAAAAACTTCAAATTAAAGTAAAAGTTAAAGTTAAACCTAAAATTACAGCTAAAATCACGACTAAAAAAGTCAGTAAAGCCAAAGTCCACAAAGTCTCTAAAAAGCTTCAAGAAAAAGAATTGATTATCATCGATGAAAGCCAAGGTCTTATTTTTGAAAATGATAAAACTTTATTCGGGTTTTTCTCACAACAGATTAAGGCTATGGATGAAAAATACTCAAAAAACTACAATACTAAAAAAGATTTCAACCAAGACGAAGTTGATCAACTTGAAGACTGGTTAGAAAGTACATTAGACGATCCAGATGAAATTTGGATTGATGATGAATCTTATCCAGACGTACCGATGTACACACTTGTTAAAACAGTTGAAAATATTGAAACACCTTTTAACTATATTGCAGTTGTGTATTTAAATGCTGAAGAAAAATATCCAAGTTTTGTCTTTATTCATTTCGCGACTAAAGATATTGAACTGGCTGAATTATTTAGAAATAAAGAAATCATTTATCACCGTAAACTTGAATCCATTCAATTTGCTGCATTAGACGGGGATTCATTATTAGAGGGCGATTTATTAGCCATCGGGCTTTTAGAATCAATGATGAAACTGCGATCTGAAAAAGATATTTTAGCAGAAGAATTTCAAACGTATTCGGAACACCGTGACAGTACGATTAACAACCCTGATGAAATTTGGCGTAAAGTGGATTCTGAAGGAAACACATTGGTGACTTTTATCAGTGATATTTCTGAAGAAACCAAAGCTGATACCTATTACATTGTGATTACGGAAGAAGATCCGAATTCACAAGTGCATTCGTTGTTATTTTCGTTTCCAACAAATGATGACAGCTTGATTGAACGTTATCGTCAAGGCGAAAACTTAGAGGCTGAAGAAGTCAGCACTGAAAATTCACACTAAAAACATTTAGAGCTAAAGTAATTTGTATAATTTTGAGCTGTCCAACCAGCAACATCAACGCCTGCCAGGGGATGTAAGTTAATCAAGTTTTGTGATCGCATTGATCCATCAGCATTGTAAGCGTAATCAGTTGGTGAAGCTTTAAATTCAGGAATTAAAATATCCATTTGTTTTAAAACAGCGCCAGCTGAATTGTAAACGGCCATTTTTAAAACTTGGTGCCCTAGAGTTGAATCATTTAAATCAATATAAAAACCTTGTGATGTCGAAATTGTTGTCGTGGGAACAGACGTTTGTGTTTGCGTATCCATTTGCTGAGTACTTAATGAATATCGTGTTACATTTAAAGGTGTTTGATCCATAACAGCTTGTCCTTGAGACACTTTCCATTTGAAAAAACGGATGGTGTTTCCAGTTTGAGTTAACTCAGAAGATAAAGAATTGAATTTTAATTTGATAATTCGTGGATCAATCGTGCCGTTTGAGTATTTGTAAACAGAAAGATTAGCCGACATATCAGCTGTTGCACGGCTATTGCAACTTGCTAAGCCTTGTGATGTTGCTGTTGTCGTAGAAGATAAAGATAGATCTTGATGACTGGATTTCGATGTTCCGCAAGAAGCTAATAGAAGAACCACACCAGCTAAGATTGTTAGTTTAATTTTTGTTGTTTTATTTAAAGTTGTCATCGATCCCCCGATCATGTTTTGTTAACGTTGTTATAGATATCTATTGCAACGCTGGGGCCATAGCTCAGAATGAGATTGGTTTTTAAATCATAGCTATAAGTGATGAAATCAAAGTTCTAAATTTAGTACGTTACATTGTGAGATGACTGTAAGTGGCGGCCGAAAAAAGGTGGCTGGCACGTATTAAGGTGCCAGCCACCCTAAATGCCCAATTCGACCCAAGTGATGCCATCACCGCCATTTTCAGCTGATCCGGCTTTCCATTTTTTAACGTACACAGATCTAGATAAATAGGTTCTGATCGCTTTTTTCAGTGATTCAGTGCCGTGACCATGAACAATTTTAAGACGGTCTTCTTGCTGCGCTGACGCTTTATCTAAAGCGATCTCTAAAGTCGAAATGGCGGTCTCAACATTTTTGCCACGTAAATCAACGACTCTGTCTGATTCGATCAGGCTGACTTGAACATTTGAATTTCTTTGCACTAACTGCGATGTGGGGTTCCCCATTTTTTGCGCGGGTTTAAGTTCATTCCAATGCAATTGTAAGCGAACAGATTGTGATAAAACGAGAACTTCACCTTTGGCGTTAGGTTTTGATTGCACAATCCCATCTTGATTTAATGACGGCACAAATATTTTTGTTCCTGGCGGAAATTTAGCTTCAAAATCGTCACTGGTTTGAATTGAACTTGTGCTTGCTGTTGGTGATCCATAGCCCTTAACAATTTCAGGTAAATTATATTTTATATCTTGAAGTTTTCGATGTTTATTTAAGGCGGCTTCGGCCTTAACCGTAGCAATAGCATCTTCTACTTTAGCTGACGCTTTTTTAATTGTTTTTTCAATTTCAGATTCTTTTTGTTTTTCAAATTGCAGAATTTGCGCATCTAAATTGATTTTTTTTAGTTCAACAGCTTTAAGTTCTTTTTTGTACTTGTCTTGCAAAGAAGAAATATCTTTTTTTAGATTTTCAATTTCTTCTAATTGTGAAAACTTTTTTTGCGCTAATGGTGATAAATGTTCAGTAGCAGCCTGTAATATTTTCTGATCAACACCAACACGTTTTGCTGTGAGCAGCGCTAAAGAATCACCAGGGATACCAGCTAAAAACTGATATGTGGGTTTTCCTTTTTGCGTGTCGTATTCTAAGCTTCCGTTCATCACATGATCATCTGGTTTCCAGCCTGATTTAAGCGCGCTTAAATGGGATGTGATTACAGCGAAAACTTTATTTTGTGCATAGTTTTCAATGAAAGCGCGGGCTAAAGCACTACCTTCTTCAGGATCGGTTGAACCGCAAATTTCATCGATCAGAATTAAATTTTCCGGAGATTTTAATTTTGTGGCCTCATCTAAAGTTTTTAAATGCGCAGCAAAAGTACTAAGATCTTCATCAACACTTTGTGAATCACCAATCGCCGTACAGATTTCTTTAAAAAACGGAAGACTAGACGAGCGGCCCGCGCAGATAGGCAATCCGCACCTTGCCATTTGGGCCGCAAGGCCTATTGATTTAAGTAAAACAGTTTTTCCGCCAGCATTGGGGCCTGATAAAAGTAAAATTGATTTTTCAAGATCCAATTGTACGCTGTTAGAAATCACATTTTTGCCAGATAATTTCAACATTGGGTGATAAAGTTCTTTCAGATCAATCGACTGATCTGAAAAATGACAGGGCTGGGCTCCTAATAAGACTGTCAGTTGTGTTTTTGATAAAACAATATCTGTTTGCAATAGATCACGGTAAGTCGAAGTAAAATCATTTTTTAAAGTCGCCAAATAATTAGAAATTTGAATCAGTAATCTTTCAATTTCCTCTTCGATATCGACTTCGACTTGGCGAAGGCGATTATTCATCGGAATAATAATTTCTGGTTCTATATACACCGTTTGTTTAGACTGCGACGAGGCATGAATCACACCGGGCACATAGTGCTGCATGCCGCCCTTAACAGGCACAACCCAGCGGCCTTCCCGAGTTGTCACAAATCTTTCTTGCAGCATGTGTTCAATATCGTGATCTTTAACGATTGAATCCATTTTGTTTTGAATTTGTCTGGCTAATTGTTCTTTTTCTTTTGAAAGTTTATAAAGTTGTTCAGAAGCATCCATGCGAATATCGCACGATGAAGTCATCAGTTGATCAATAGCTGAAAGTGGTTCTTCAGCATTCATTAATTTTTCTAATATATCCACAGACCATGCCGATGATTGATCTTTAAGGGCCTCTGAAAGGGCTATAACTTCAAAACAAAAATGACGAACATCTTTTAATTCAATCGTTTTAAGTACTGCGTTCTTACGAAGACGGCTCATCCATGTTTCAAATAAGTCTAAACTTTCCATATGCGGGCGAAGGCCCGCAGTAATCACTTGCGATGCGCATTCGATTTCATAAAAACTTTTTTCAGCTTCAGTTGCAGATGTTAAAGGTTTTAAAAGTCGCAATTCAGATTTAGCCGATTCTGATGTGGCAAATTGATTAATTCTTTCAATGATTTCTTGCCAATCTAAATTTTTAATCACGAACATTGTTTTTATCCTTTATTGCAATCGTTAGTAAAAGCAGCAGCAACCAAAACAGTTCGTCTAAGTAGCCCCATTTTGCATAAAATGTGATTTCATTTTTTTCAGAATAAGGTATTTGATAAGTCGATGCCCAAGTTTTATTAATCGGAGATTGTTCTAAAATATCACCGGCCGCAGTGATCACTGTAGAAATTCCCGTATTTGTTGATCTGACAAGCGGTCTACGATTTTCTAACCCGCGACCTAATGTCATGACCATATGTTGATAGGGTTCCGCCCACCAACCAAACCAGGAATCATTTGTCAGATTAAAAAAAATCTGATTATTTTTTTCAGCTAGGCCCCGTGAAAATCCAGGGTTTAATGATTCATAACAAATTTGTGGGCCAACACTCAGTAGTTGGCCTTTTTGTGTTTTAATTATTTTTTGAACCGGGCCTGGGCCTTTTTCATAAACGCCAACGAACGGAAATATTTTATATAAAAGTGGAAGTTCTTTTCCAAAAGGCATGTATTCACCAAAAACCAACAAGTCAGTTTTAAAATATGGTTTTACATTTTCGCCATTTTCATTAATAAAAAAAACTGAATTACGAATCAGATTTTGTCCTAAGTGATCATATCTTTCGGGATCTTGTGAATAGGCACCAGTAATCAGCTGCGTTCCCCATTTACGTACATTTTTTAATAAATACTGTTGATGAGGTCTGTAGTGATAATCTGTATCCAAAGCAATCGGTAAAGCTGTTTCAGGCCAGATAATAAAATCAGGTTTTAAAGAATTTTGTTGTTCTAAACGGTTCAATTCTTTTTCTGTTAATTGAATATAAGCATTAATCACAAACGGTTGGTATGATGGTCCTTTTTCAGCCTGTAGTTTTTCTTGATTTGAAATATTGGCCTGAACAATTGTGACCCAAAGCTGTTGATCTGTTTTATTTTTAAAGTTTATTTTTTTATATTCACCACCAAACCACGTGGAGGCTAAAAACAAACCGAGAAGTGAATATAAAATGGTCAACTTTTTTGAATTCAAACGATGACGTTCAGTAAGTAAATACAGTACGCAAGCCTGAATCATCAGAATAAAACTTGATAGCCCCCAAAAACCAACTGTATCTGCCCACTGTGCCCACGGCCAATTCATCCAAAGAAAAGTGTAGCCCAGATTCCATTCAAAAATACTGGGCCAGTAGCGTTCCAAAATGATCAAACACAAAGCCAGTAAAAAAATTAATTTCTTAAGAGTGAGCTGAAAACGTTTTTGAATATAAACGGCTAAGACCAACGATAGTGGAATATAAATATGCATCAAAGTTGCAAAAAGCAACAATGCTAGGGCACTGATAACGATAGGCAATTGGCCAAATTCACGAGAAAGGTAGTAGATCCAATTAAACCCGATCAGGGTTAAAACAAATTGGGAAATCCAACCGAGAAAAAAAATATATTTGTAAGATTTATTCTGTTTAACCGCTTTTAAAACGGCCCACCACAGAGGAATATAGCAGAAAAAAACCGCCCAAGCGGGAAATGGAATATAAGATGTTCCTGTAAGGATTCCAGTGAGGGCAGCCAGTAAAATCAAAAAACAGTGCGAATCGCACTTTTTTAAATAAATAACCTTGATACTTTCAAATATTTTAGACATCCTATTTATAGGTATCATATGAATGTAGAATTAGCAGCTGAAATTAGATTCCGTTGTCCGCACTGTCAAAAGTTGTTTTGTACGGATATGTCTGCTTTTGATGGCCTTTCAACCGCTGGTTTTGATTGCACTTCGTGCTTTAAAGAATTTGCTCTTTTTCGCGAAAAAAACCAATCAGGTTTACATAAAACATCTGAAATCCAAAGCCAAAAAATGGCTCAAGTGAATTGCCCGAAATGTAAAAAATTGAAATTCGAAAAAATTGAAGAATGCCCTCATTGCGGAGTTCTTGAAACACAGTTTAAAGAATTGCAAAAAATTGAAAACCCAAGACTTTATGAATTAAATAAATTGTGGCAAGTTGTCGTTGAAAATATGAATTTTGATGACCGTCATCAAAGATTTTTAGACTTAGCACAGAAGCAAATGGCACTTAATTTTGCAGCCCAGAAATACAACGATCTAAAAGTTATTCTTGGCGAAGACCAATTGATCCAAAAATACCTTAAACAAATCGAAATGCGTCTTGAAATGCAAGCCAGATCTAAAATCAGCCAAGCCCAAGCGCAAAGTCAGCAGAAGAATTCTCTGACAACAAGTGGGAAAATCTTTATTCTGGTTGGTTTAGTTGGGGTATTTGTTTTGATTTTTAATAAAATAAATCCCATATTCCCGAATTTAAATGGGTTAGTTGTGGCTATCACAGTATTATCTTTTGCACTTTCTATGACTTCAGGCACGACGCAGACAAAAAATTAAACCAAAAAACAAGACAAAAAGTTAGTTCTGATTTTTTTCTTCAGTGGGTTTAGAATTCCCTAAACGTTCAAGTTGATTTTTTCGTTTTCGGTTTTCTAATCCGCCCAAAGCTTTCACAAAATCATTATCTAAACCAAAACCAACATTTTGATTCACATCGTTTCGTTGTTTAGCATTCGGATCTACAGAATCATTTGTTTTAATTGAAAACACGCTTGAATCTACCCTGTTCTTTAGACCAGTTAGGCCGGTTTGTTCAAGTAAAGTCAGAGATTTGAATAAGTTCAACTGACGAGATGTTTTTGTCTTAGATATAAGCGACGGTGATGAATCCCCAGTGGCTAAAATAAACTTTTTAACTTCTTCAGCCTGGTTATAGAGATCTTTATGTGACATCACTAAAACCGCTGCACCAGTCACAAAGGCCGTCGCCTGAGACGTTCCAGTCATCAGACCGTAAGAATTATTAGGTAAGCAAGAAAGAATTGTTTGTCCTGGGGCTGCAATATCCACAGTGTCTGTTCCATAGTTTGATGATGAGAGAACTTCAGTTGTTGGATCAATTGCTGT
>JAYSQO010000063.1:0-11554 GCA_043721535.1 Bdellovibrio sp.
GCAGCCAGAAAGTTAAGTATCAAACCTAAAATTGGGTTCAGAGCCAAACTAAATACTCAAGGTGCTGGTAAATGGGTTGATTCAGCAGGGGCCCGTTCAAAGTTTGGTCTAACAGCTACAGAAATCGTTGATGGCTTAGAAACTTTGAAAAAAGCTGACATGTTAGATTGTCTTGAATTACTTCATTACCATATCGGATCGCAAGTTCCGTCGATTCAAAGTATTAAATCCTCTTTAAAAGAGGCCGCGCGATTCTACACTGAATTACACAAACTTGGTGCTAAATTAAAATACATCGATGTCGGTGGTGGTTTAGGTGTGGATTACGATGGAACAGGTCATACAGATTCTTCGGTTAATTATTCTGAACAAGAATATGCAAATGACGTGGTTTCAACGATTCAAACATTATGTGATGAAAATAATATTCCACATCCAAACATTATCACTGAAGCCGGTCGTTCATTAGTGGCCCATCACTCAGTATTAGTTTTCAACGTGATGGGCGTAAACAACCTTTACCGTCAACAGCCACCAACACCGGTGACAAAACTAGATCCAACAATCATGAAAGATCTTCAGTATATTTATGAAAAATTAAATTCTGAAAATATTAATGAGTGCTTCAATGATATGATGCAGTCAAAAAATGAAATCCTGAATTTATTTACTTATGGTGTGTTGAATTTAACTCAACGGGCTTGGTGTGAAAGCATGCATTTCGCGATTGCGACTAAAATGCTTGAAGTCGCTCGTGTGACTGCAGACTGTGAAGATATCGTTGCCCAGTTAAGACAGCAACTTTGCGATACTTATTTCTGTAATTTTTCAGTGTTCCAATCGATTCCAGATTCATGGGCCGTGGGACAACTATTCCCGGTCATGCCCATTCATAAATTAGAACAAGAACCACATCACGAAGCCACGCTGGCCGATTTAACATGTGACTCTGATGGTAAGATCGAAAAATTTATTGATACCGAAACAGGCGAATACAAAAAAACATTACGTGTTCATCCTTTTAAAGAAGGTGATCCTCAGTATTTCTTAGCTGTTTTCTTAACAGGCGCTTACCAAGAAATTTTAGGTGATTTACATAATCTATTTGGTGATACAGATGCAGTTCATATTTCAATTCATAATTCGGGCTACACTGTTGATCACTACGTCCCAGGCGATACAGTGACTGAAGTCTTAAGCTACGTTCAGTACGGTCGTGCCGAAATGGTTGATAGCGTTCGTCAGTACACTGAAGAAAGCATTGCTTCTGGTAACATTACTAAACTTGAAGCCAAAGCCCTTTTGAAGCATTACGAAGAAGGTCTTTCAGGTTACACATACCTTGAAGAGATGGAATAATTGTTCGATAAAGGACAAAAAAAAGGCTGCATTACATGCAGCCTTTTTTTATTCTAATTACTAAAACTATTTAGCGTCAAAGAATGTTGAGCGTGTCACTGAACTGATGTCAGTCATCACATTTGGATTTGTATCAATCTTTTGAACAGTTCCCGCAGAATCGATACTTAATAAATCGCCCGCTAATGTTAGTGCTAAAGTCGCATTACCGATTTTGTGTAATCGTAAAATATCAGTATCAACTTTCAAATCTGAATTTTCAACTTTACCTTTACGCCCAACACATGAAATTTTCATTACACCTTTTGTTGTGTTTAAGAACGCGTAGTCTTTATCGGCTGCATAACCTTCTGGGTAAACGATTGCTAATGCTTCTGCATCGTTTAAAGAAACTTCAGAAACAGCATCTGGAAATTCACGTTTATCACAGAAAAATTTAACTATGTTTTTTTCAATACGCGCATTCCACATCCAAGCAAAATAGTAATCAACGACTTTAGATCTTTCAGCGACGTTTTTATTATATTCACCGCTTGTTAAGGTTTGTGTTTCACCAGTTTGATAAATTCTTGTCATCGGTAGTGACCGATCATTTGGCATGATGTGTGTGCCAGCTTTGCTTTTAATAAGACGACCTAGGTTAGCCGTTTGACCTAGCAACGTCGCAGGTTTCTTTAGTTCAGAATCTAAACGAAACATTTTTTTAGCATCAGATAAAACAAGAAACGTTTCTTCTTTGTTAATATTAACTGGTATCTCAAAAGATTCTTCCCCGTAAATTATAGCTGATGCTTCAGCAATGGCTTTAAATGCAGGATGAATATTTTTTCCGTACTTTGCTAACTGTGAATACGTTTCAACAGTTACTGCGTACGAGCCACCTTCAGAAATTCTGTGATCACAAGCCCCTTGAAGATTTTTTCTTGGTCCCCATGTACAAGTTCTATGTGGGAAGCCTTGAATATGACGGGCTTCATGCATAAATACGCTGGCTAAATCAAGCGGTGTAAATGCATCTGTTAAAGCCATAGGACAAACAAACATTGTCTTTCCACCAAGTCCACCGCCGTAAACGTATGCGATCACACCAGGTTGACATTCTTTATCAATCACAAATTTAGTAATAAGTTTTGTAAAGTAGCCGTACCAATCTTTAGCAAATTGACCTGTGAACAATTCATCTGGGCTATTCACGCCAGATTCATCAAATTGCAATTTACGAATGTATTGAATGCCTGCAATTAAATACGCAGTTTCAGATTTATCAAAGCAATATTCTTTGCCTGATAAGTTTCTGAACTGTTTGAAATTTTTCGCGATTGCAGTCATGTCTTCTGCTGAAATACATTTTGAATCTAGAGTTGAGTCTTCGTTTGTATTATCAGACTGCGCTGATGCATTCACTGTGAACAAAAGACCTAAAACAAGTACTATTAATGACAAGACAGATTTAATCTGGAATTTGGCCATACGACATCCCCTCATGTAGTAAAGCTGCTTTTAGTAGCAACAATATTTTTCCGACCTAATTTGACAATAGACCCAGCAGGGATTCAAGAGGATTCTTAACTATTTCCTAATATTTCTTTTAATTTTTGTTCTGCATAATTTTTAAGATAAGGATCCTTGATTTGGCCTATAGAGGACTTGAAATCAGCTAAAGCCACAGAAGACGTTTTAGCGATTTCAGCAGCCTTGTCAATGAGTAAAATTTTTAGTGATCTTTCTTGTGTCTGCTGAACTTCTGCTACTGAGTGGGCTTTGGGTTCGCCATCAATAACGATAGGGCTAACAGCTGCACGAAGAATGTCAGATAAAGCCTCATCTGTAGACTGGCTTAATAAATATGCCGATAGTATTTTTTCTCGAACTGGGGTTTTTCTGTTTTGTAATCTGTCGGATAAGTACTTCACTTGTTCTTTTGTAAGGTTCAAAGCGACTGTTTGTAACTCATCGGCTTTTTTATTCTCGTTTACTGTTAAATTATTCATTTCTTCTTGTTCTTTTAACAACCAACTTTGAAATTCAGTTAAATTTGATTCGTTGGGGTAAAAGTCTTTAACCTGAATCGTCGCTGATGCGGCATTTTCAACTTTTTTCTGTTGTAAAGAGACTACCTGCTGAATCATTTGCTCAGTCGCAGAATGCAAGTCATTAATGTGAACTCTACCGTAGAGCAGCCAATCCATAAAAGCCAATAACGCTACTAAAAAAATAATGCCTAGTGTGTATTTATTAAAAAAATATTTTTTCATATCTAATTTTTTAACCCGAAATAATCAGCCCAATATTGATAGGCTTTTAAATCTTCTGGTGTTCCCCATTGTAAAAATGTTTTGATTTCATAATTAGAAATTTTTAAATCAGATTTAACGTTGATCATCGCCTTAATAGCCAGTGATGTGAAGTATTCCCCGTTCCAATTTAGTTTTTGTTTTTTTTGTTGTTCTAAACACAGTTTTAATAGTCTTGCTGTTTTGAAGTAATACCCACCAGTCGATGCAAAGTCGTCTTCACGGTTTTTAGAAAAACATTCTTTTTCTTTGATATCAGTAACAGTCGTGCCATCTGTTTTTAAATAGCAGTACATGTTAGGGCCTAAGTAATGTGGATGAAACCCTTTATAGGAAACAAAACCAATATCACTGTCTGTTTCAGTTTGAATAAAATTTAAAAAATCTTCGGCCTTCCAGATTTGTCCGTAATCACAGTAAGTCACAAAAACCGGTGAATCTTCAGGAATTGATTCAAGCCCTTTCATTACGGTTTCCCACGGGCCATCAGAATTTGGTTTTATTTCAGTAACGACCGATTGGGGTCTGATGTCTTTTAAATAGTTTTTATGTTCAGTTTTGTAGTCTTCTGAATTCACCACAAAAACTGTGGGCCAATTCTGTGGAAATATTTCTAACAGTTTCGCAATCAAGGTTTGATTTTCAACTTTGATAAATGGTTTGGGTTCGGTGTAACCCGCATCTTTGAAACGTTGCCCACGACCAGCCATTGCCACTAGTAAATAAGGCCGCTTAATATTACCCAACGGATGATTTGGAATCGAATGCATCACGAACAGCCAATCCTATATTGATTAAAAGAGTTAATGTTAATACCAAGGCTGCTGCCGGATACCAGACTAACCACTCTGCTGTCGTAAAATATTTTTGTGCTTGCTGCAGTAGTTCACCCCAACTTGGTGTGGGTGCACGTAAACCTAATCCTAAATAATCAAGAAATGATAAGACTGAAATATTGGCCGCAATATCAAACGGTGAAAATGTCACAATCGGTGTAATTGCATTTGGTAAAATATGTTTAAAAATAATTCGGGGCGAGGACGACCCTGTGGCCCGCGCAGCTTCAACGTATTCACGCTTACGTAACTGTAAAAACTGTCCACGCATATATAAAGCAATCTTCGTCCAATCAAAAACCGCTAAAAATAAAATCAAAACTAAAAGATTAGGATTAAAAATAGAAATAATAGTAATTAAAATTAAAGTCGTCGGCATCGTTTGAATAATTTCAACCGTACGCATACCAATTAAATCGACTTTACCACCGAAATATCCAGTTAATGACCCGATAGTTACACCCACTAAATAAGAAGCCATCCATGCGCCAATCGCAAATAAAAATGAATAACGAAGTCCGTATAATAACCGTGTTAAAACATCACGACCACGATCATCTGTTCCCATTAAATTATATTTTGAAGGTGCAGCCGGATAACTTTCAACTGTTGAATTACTTTCAAACGGATCCCACTGAATCACGGGCCAAATAACCCAATCTTTTTCTTTAAGTTCAACTGACCTATAATCCATCACATAAATATCATCACGATTAAATTCTGTTGGGTGGTAATCAAAAAGTAGTGGGGCGTATAACCTGCCATTGTATTTCATAAAGTGGGGCTTACTGTTCGCCCAGAATTCCGCTGTAAAACTAAAAAATAATAAACATAAAACAAGCCACGCTGAAACCACAGCTAGTTTGTTTCTTTTAAAACGTTTATACCGTTTTAAAGTTAGTTCATTTGTAATCAGGCGGCCTTCTATTAAACTCAAAACTATAATCCTTTTTCCATGCATTCTTATTTAAAATCAATTCGCGGATCAACTAAAACATAAATAATATCACTTAAAATATTTCCAACTAATAACATCATCGCAGATATAAACGTTAAGCCCATGATCACATTATAATCGCGTGATAAAACTGAACTGTAACCCAGTAACCCAATCCCATCTAAATTAAAGATTGTTTCAATAATTAATGACCCCGCCAAAAACACTCTTAAAAAACCGCCAAGGCCCGTGGCTACAGGAATCATCGCATTTCGTAGCGCATGTTTATAATAAACTAAGCGATCAGATAAACCTTTTGCGCGAGCTGTGCGAATATAATCAGATTTGATCACATCTAACATTGTGTTTCGCACTAGCATTGATAATTCAGTGAAGTTTCCGATCATGTAACAAGTTAATGGTAGAACAAAATGGTAAGCGCGGTCCCCAATTTTGGCCATTGTAGAAAGATCATCGTAATTATCTGATTTAATTCCACCAATAGGGAACCAATCAAAATAAGACCCGCCTGCAAACCAAACAATTAAAAATATACCCAGCACTAGCGGGGGAATTGAATAGGTTATGTATAAAATGAAGCCGGAAACTTTATCAAATAAGCTACCAGCCTTGATGGCTTTTTGAACGCCTAACGGAATACATACTAAATATGTTAAAATTAAAGACGCTAAACCAAATGATAGTGATACCGGAAATTTTGATGTAATCACATCAATCGCAGGTTCCTGGTAAGAAAAGCTTTCACCAAAATCTAGTCTTGTAATATTTTTTAGCCAAATCAAATAACGAACATGCACAGGTTTATCAAAACCATATTGCTTAGCTAAATCATCTAAGATTTCTTGTGAAACTTGAGTGCTCTTGCCACCATCACCGCCACCCATTCGAATTTTTTGTAGCTTTTGTTCGATAGGCCCACCAGGTGCCGCATTGATGATCAAAAAAGTCACCAATGTGATTCCTAAAAATGTGGGTATTGCTAATAGCAGACGCCTTAAGATGTAAACGAACATAAATTACTTCTGAGCACTCCACCAAGTTCTATAACCAAAATCATATTTAAATGTATCAGCTGGTGATTTAACTTTGTGTGACATTCCGTAAAATTCATATTTACGGTTAAACATAAATACGTAAGGCACATCTTCAGCAATTAAAGTGTAAGCTTTCTTGAAAATTTTAGATCTTTTGGCAGCGTCTAATTCTTGGCGACCTTCATCGATTAATTTATCGACTTCTGTGTTAGCGTAGCTTCCGTAATTTGATCCACCTTTAGATGCTGATGAAGAATGCCAAATTTGTTTTGGATCCATTTCAACATCTCCGCCGCCCCAGCCCATTGACCAAAGTTGCATTTTACGTTCATCGATTGTTTTAATGAAGGTATTCCATTCTAATAATTTAAGTTCAATTTCGATACCCGCTTTTTTGCAATCTTCTTTAACAATGGTCCAATATTTTTCAGAATCTTTATTGGCGTAAATCATTGATAATCGTAAATCAGTTTTCTGACCATTAATCACTTTATCTAAGATTCCGTTTTTATCTGAATCTGACCAACCAGCTTTAGTTAAAAGATCTTTAGCTTTTGTCGGGCTAAATTCGATCGCTTTCATATCTGCAGCTTGTTTTGAATTTACCGGTACTGGGCCGTTTGCTAAATCATTTAAGTTTTCAGCGAATTTTTTATTCATTTCAGCACGATTCACTAAATGAGCAAAAGCCATACGAACACTACGATCAGCTAAAACTGGATCTTTGAAATTAAAACCGATGTAACCATATGATTTTGGCATTTCATTTTTGACTGCAATAACTGATGATTTTTCTAGTTTAGCTTTTGGCTTGAATGGCTTTCCAGAAGCTTTCAGGTATCCTTCTGACCCTAACTCTGTGTAGTCAATATCTGCTTTTTTTAGTTTCTCAATAAGTACGTTGTCATCTTTAGTAAATTTAAAAATAATCTTTTCAAAATTATAATAGCCTTTTAAAGCTGGTACATTTTTACCGTACCAATTGTCCATTTTTTTAAGAGTTATAGATTGGCCTTTATCATATTTTTCTAATTTGTATGGACCAGCACCAATAACATCTTTTTGCATTTTAACTGATTTATTAATGTCGCCATAAACAGACTTAGGCAAAATTACTAAATTAGTACATAAAGTATTCAGAGACTGGAAGTATTTTTCTTTAGCTGTGAATCTAATAGTATGAGTGTCAATGACCTCTGTATTTGTGAAATTCTCAAAATAAGGAATTAAATTTAATGCTTGATGCTTCGGGTTTCTAATTGCTTCTAGTGAAAATTTAACATCTTCCGCTGTCACTGGGTCACCGTTGTGAAAAAACGCATCTTTTCTTAGGAAAAATGTAAATGATAAGCCATCTTTAGAGATTTCCCATTTTTCGGCTAAACGAGGTACCATTTCCCAAGTGTTAAAATCAGTAGTGCATAGGTAATCATGAGTGTAGCGCGCAACCCATGTTTCATAAAGATCACCAGCCATAATTGGATGTAAACTTTCAGGTTCTGCACCCATGTTATAAGCAAACACTCCGCCCTGTGGCGCGTTCACATTGGCTTTTTGTGCAAACACAAAAGAAGCCATCGTCAAAACTGTTATTAAAATTACACCTAGATTTTTCATAAATCTCCCTGTTTTCCTTGCTTTAGAAGCAAAGTATTTTTTTGTCCTGCCTAGATTAATGAAGTGGGTCTTTTGATCAAGTTTTAATTTGATTGCTGCGTATAGCCATAAGTGCGTAAAAAACTGAAATCACTTTGAAATTTTGGTTATTTTCACCTAACTAAGTGGGATGACAACAACTTCACAAAACAATAGCTCAGATTCACGTAAACCTAAGTTCGACGCCACAACAACGATTTCATCTGAATTCGGTATTTTCGGCATTCCCCTTTCAGAAGAAGAATGCCGTTTAGTTATGCTTCCTGTCCCGTGGGAGGTCACAACGTCTTACGGTAAAGGCGCTTCAAACGGACCGCGCATCATTCGTGAAGCTTCTGAACAAATTGATCTTTTTGATTTTGAAACTAAGACTGCCTATGAAGCTGGCTACTTTATGAAAGAGATTTCAAAAGATATTTCTGACAAAAGTAAATCGTACAAAGAAATAGCTCAAAAAGTTATCGCTCTAAAAACAGAAATGTCTGATGATCTGGCATTAATTCAAAAGCTTACTGATCAAGTCAACAAAGCCTCAGGCGAATTAACTGACTGGGTTTACGCAGAAACAAACAAGATCTTAAAAGCTGGAAAACTTTTTGGCCTTGTCGGCGGAGACCATTCAACGCCACTTGGCGCTATTAAAGCCATCTGTGAAAAGCATACTTCTGCTGATGGAAAAAAATCAGATGTTGGTGTTCTGCATCTTGATGCGCATTCTGACACACGCAAAGCTTACCAAGGTTTTGAACAGTCACATGCATCAATTATGTATAATGTGATGAACCAAGCTGAAAAATCGCGTCCACAAAAAATAGTTCAAGTAGGTATTCGTGATTTTTGTGAAGAGGAATATCATTTTATTCAATCCAGATCAGATATAAAAACTTTTTTTGATATCGGAATCAAACAACGTCAATTAAAAGGCGAAAGCTGGGCTTCAATAGTAGCTGATATTATTTCTGAACTGCCACACAAAGTTTATATATCGTTTGATATCGACGGTTTAAATCCTCAGTTTTGCCCGTCGACAGGCACACCTGTTATCGGTGGATTAACCACTGATGAAGTATTCTTTTTATTTAATGTTTTAGCGCAAAGTGGCCGCCAAATCGTAGGCTTTGATTTAAACGAAGTTTCCACTGGCGATGCTGACACCGCAGAGTGGGATGGCAACGTCGGCGCACGTATGCTGTATAAGCTTTGTAACTGGAGTATTGTAACGAATCAGGCAACGAATGCAGCACTTTGAGAAAAGAATTTCCACTTTTCTTGATTTAGGTTTTCATGAGCAGGCTTTACCAAAGCTTAAAGCCTACATTGATTTACTTTGGAAAACGAATGACGAATTTAATTTAGTCAGTCGTAAAATGACTTTCGAAGAACTGATCGATAATCACATTATCGATTGTCTACTGCCGCTGAGGCATTTCCCAAAATCTGTTAAAACTGTTGCTGATTTTGGATCAGGCGGCGGCCTACCTGCAATTATTTTTGCAATTCAATTTCCGGAAATTCAATTTCATCTTTTTGAAAAAAGTAAGTTGAAGCAAAATTTCCTTAATGAATGTCAAAAAATCACAAAAAATATTCATATTCATGCTGAAATCCCCAATCAATTTTCTGGTTATGATTTAGTCACAGCCCGCGGATTTAAACCGATTGATGAAATTATTCATTTCAGTCGTGATTATTATAAAAAACAAGGTCGTTATTTTTTAATGAAGGCCCGTCGTGAAAAAATCGACGAAGAAATTAATTTAGTCTTAAATAAAGATAAAAACTTTAAATGTGAAATTATCAAATTAAATTCGCCGGTTTTAGATGTTGAGCGCCATATAGTTCTTATTTAATCCGTTTTAAGATTCATTAAATTGTTTTGTTTTTGTCAATTTGATCACTTCTAGACTTTCGTCAATATTCTTTAATCAGTATTTATGAATTAATTAAGTACATCCACGGAAGGATCATTTAATGAATTTCATAAAATCGTTTTTACTCGTACTCCTTTTCACATCTTGCGTAACCGCACAGAATCTACAATTTGCTTTAGTCGGTGATGCCGGAAGATTAAATGATAACTCAAAAATATTAAGGGAATCTCTTAAATCTTATAAAAATTTTGATCTGGTCATGCCGGGTGATAATTTGTATGCGGGCACTTACGAATCAGTTTGGAATCCGTGGATTCAAGACGGTTTTAGATTTCCCGTCGTAGCCCTTGGCAATCATAATCAAAGTTATCCAGCTGAAATTGCATTTTTTAAAATGCCTGGTGAATACTTTTCAAAAAAATATTTAAATGATCAAATTCAATACATAGTACTTAATTCTGACAACACACGAAACATTGCTGAACAGATGGCTTGGTTTGAAAAAGAAATTTCTACTTCAACATCTAAACAAATCTACATTATGTTCCATCATCCAAGTCGCACAGTGGCTTCACACACATGGACTGAGAAAAAAGCTTTTCATCAAAAACTTTTACCGATTGTTAATAAATACAGATCTAAAATATCTGCTTTAATTATTGGTCACGATCATATAGCTGGATTACTTCATTTTAATAATTTGCCTGTGATTATTTCAGGCAGCACTCAAAGCCCACGCACTGAAAAAGTAATTAACAATGTTCAAGATGGAGTTACGGTCAGAACGGATATTCATTTTGATACTGAGCCTTACTGGGTTCAGCAAACAGTATACAATGGCTATTCAGAATTTGTTTTTATTAGAGCAAAAGATAATAAAATGTTGTGTAAAGCTGTTATTACAACTGGCCAAGAAGCCACTTACGATTGTAAATAAAAAAAAGCCATTCACATACGTAAATGGCTTTTAAAAATATAATATAATTATTATTCTAACTATCTAGCGTAACGTCTATCAACTGATTCACGGATCTCTGCACCTTCGATGCTTAAGCGTGTCCAAGGAATCGCTTTAAGTCTTTCAACTTCGATAGGCTCTTCAGTTTCTTCACAAAAGCCGTATGATCCGTTTTCGATTCTTCCTAGTGCGCTTTCGATTTCTAAAAGTTGTTGTCTTAAGCGATCTGTTAAACTCATCACTTCTTGTTCAGCAAGGATACGCATTGTTTGATCGGCTTCGTCGCCGCCGCGTTCGAATTGATCTAATTTGCCACGGGCTTCTTTCACTCTGTTTAATAAATCTGATTTTGTATTAAGTAATCTTTCACGGCATTCACCGATAAGCTGTTCAGTGATTTTTTGAACTGTATGTTGAACTGTATGTTTAACAGTGTTGATTGTTGGTTTTGGAGAAACTGGTTTTGCACTTTTAGTTGTTGTTGTGCTTGCACTGACTTTAGCCATATAACCTTCCTTGCTGTAAACCCAAGTTTGTTTCCGCTATTGCTTCAACACTAGGGCTTGTTCTGGTTCTTGTCTTTGAGGG
>JAYSQO010000064.1:0-4477 GCA_043721535.1 Bdellovibrio sp.
AGATTGTGACGGGTTATCGCCAGATCTTTGTAATGACTTAAGTGACAGTGATAATTTTGTCTACAGTCTAATTGGTAATATTTATGATACTACAGTGTCTGGTGCTGCGACTCGAAGTAGTTATTTCCCTGGTCACGACTATAATTAAAGATCGATTTTTCTTTCAAAATGGCAAGTGTATCCTTGCGGATTTTTCTGTAAATAATCTTGATGATAATCTTCAGCTTTGGCCCAAGGACCAGCTGAAGTTATTTGTGTAACGATGGATTTTTTCCAAACCTTCATTTGATTTATTTTTTTGATACTGGCTTCGGCCACTTTTTTTTGTTTGTCAGTCGTATAAAAAATGGCGCTGCGATATTGTGTGCCCTTATCATTACCTTGTTGATTCATCGTAGTGGGGTCGTGAATTTTAAAAAAATAATTCAATATATTCTGATAGTTAGTTTGTTCAGGGTTAAAAACTACTTTAACTGTTTCCGCAAAAATTGTACGTCCTGATTTAATAAGTTCATAAGTCGGTGAGGGTTTATCATCGCCCATGTAACCCACTTCAGTTTCAACAACACCTTTTTGTGATCTGATCAGTTCTTCCATTCCCCAGAAGCAACCACCAGCTAAATAGGCAATTTCTTGCTTAGGGTTCTTTAGTGGGGGTACTTTTGATGAATTAGGAGCTTTTTGCGCTAACGCTTGTAAACCAACTGAAAGAATAATCAAGATAATCGTTTTAATTTGAAGATGTCTCATGGTATCTACTATAGCATGTTTGAACGGGCTTACATCGAAATTAGTAACATTTGTAATTTGCAGTGTAGCTTTTGCCCTGAAGTTGAACGCGATCAAAAAATTATTTCTGTTGAAAAATTCAAAGACTACGCGAAACAAGTTAAGCCATTAACCAAACAAGTTTGTCTACATTTAATGGGGGAACCGTTGGGTCATCCGCAGTTTCAAGAAATCCTGAAGGTTTGCGAAGAATTAGAACTTAAAATATTTCTCACAACTAATGGAACACTATTAAAACGTCACACCGAGGCCTTGTTAGCTTCAACTTGCATCGAACAAATTAATTTTTCAGTGCATTCCTATTTTGCCAATCCCAAAAAGCAAACTTTAGAGCAGTACTTAAGCCCAATCCTTTATTTCTGTGATCAGTCAGAAAAACTGGGTAAAGATTATTATATTAATTTACGTCTTTGGAATTTAGATCATCCGCAAAATCAAAAAGAAAATAACTTACAAATTTTTGATATTATTGAAAAACACTACGCCATCAATTTAAATGTGAATATCGACGTTAAAATGAATAAATCGAAGAAGATACAGCATAAACTTTATCTGCATTTTGATACTGAATTTATCTGGCCGCACCCCAATCAAGAAATCAGATCCAAGCAGGGCAGTTGTTATGGGCTTCGCAAACAAGTGGCCATTCATGCCAATGGTGATGTTGTGCCGTGTTGTCTTGATAAAGAAGCTGTTCTTAAACTAGGATCGTTAAGCCAAAATACTTTGCAAGAAATCCTTAAATCAGATTATGCCACCACTATAAAAACCGGTTTTGAAAACGGAGTCCTTACACAAGACCTTTGTCAAAAGTGTCAGTATGCCGACAGATTCAAGAAACAGTCTAAAGGAAAAGTATATGTCGCACCAAGAAGCGCAAATTAATCAATACATTGAACAGTTTAAGAACTTTAAATCATATTTTAGTTCACATGCGAATTACATTGAAATCGATGACCATGGTTTTGCTTTAACCACAAAAAATAATAAAATCAATTTATTAGTGACGGGGATTACTCACGGCAATGAAGTGATTGGTTTAGAAATTATTGATTTATTATTAGCTGATATTAAAAACAATAATGACTTAGACCTAGGCATAGCATTTCTTTTAAATAATATTCCAGCCAGTCTGCAAAACAAGCGATGTCTTGAAAAAGATTTGAATCGCTGTTTTCTTTCAACTGAAAATAAAACATCTGAAGAAAAACGGGCTAAGCAAGTTCAAAAAGTGATTTTGGATTTAAAAGAAAAATATCAATTACAAATGATTTTGGATTTACACCAAACCAGCGAGCCCACAAAAGATGTTTTTTGGATCATGACTGAAGATGAAAAATTAATTAGATATGCGCACCACATGCGCCCCGACTTTCCGATAGTGACATTTCCGAATTCAGGATTTTCAAAAGAAGGTCAAACCCTCACTGAATTTGCAAAAACATATTCAATTCCAGCTTTTGTGATCGAAATCGGACAAAGTGGTTTCAATAATGAACGGGCATTGTTGATGAAAAATTTAATCCAAACACTGGACGTAGATCAGATCTTGAATACAGAAGCAGCCAATCAAATTAATTATTATCATATTAACGAAGTTATCCCTGCGGAACCTGATTTAAAACTAAAACCAAATCTATATAGCTTTCAAAGCTTCAAAAAAAATGAAGTTTTAACAGACAGTCCGAAAAGCTACAAAATGCCAGAGGACGGGGTTATTATTTTCCCGTATTATGCCAAAGAAAATGAACCGGCATTTAACTTGGGATATGTGGCGTTTGCTAGGTCTTTGCAGCTCTAATTGTTGATTTAGCTACTTATTCAAAACCTTGTAAAAATTCTTTTTTGATCCGAAATTCGACTCTTTAATCGCATACACTTAATTACGTATAAATGAGCACTCGCTTCGTTAGGAGTTCTGTATCTTAAGATTTTTCTAGAGGTATCGGTCACAGTTGCTAACAGTATGATATTTATTGTATGCGACCGATACCCCCTGCAGGAGGCGGGTGAGGGGGTCTTATTTGTGGCTTTATGTTGAATCTCTGGTCAGAGTTTTGCCTTCAAATCTAATAAAGATGAGTTTAATTGTGGAATGTATTTAGCTATAATTTAGCTATAAACCAATAGGTACAAATAACAAGAAGGCGTACTTTTATGAAAAATACAATTTTAGCGATTCTTATGACGTTAACAATGAATTCAGTATTTGCAGCAACAGCGATGAAAATCTCTGTGAACGACAACGGTGTTTCTTTGAAAACAACATTTAAAACGATTGATTTAGATTCAAAATATTTAAGAATTACTGATTTGGACCAGCTAGTCGTACAAATTGAAGACAAAGAAATCACATTAGGATCACTACAAAATCGAATTATAGTGAACATCTTAAAAGATAAAACTGATCGAAAACTTGATTTAATAACTTGCACACATATGGGATGTTTTCCATTTCCGAGTTATGTGAGTACTCATTGGTTAGATTTAGAATTAAAAACTGAAAGTGGAAAAATTGTTTGTTATCAATCTTATGATGATTTGATTATCGGTGGTGGGCTCTCAGGATTGACATCTAAATGGTCAGTGGGCCGTTGCCGAAGGTCTTAAAGTTTAATTACAATTGCATGACCATTCAAATTATGAATAACCAAGCGATCCTTTAAAAGCCTTTGTTCATTTACATATTTAGTTATGCCACTACAAGAACTAAAGCCGTAATCATCATAAACCATAATAGCGCCAGGTACCATTTTATCCCATATCCATTCGACAAGATCTTTTGCTGATTGATAAACATCAACATCGACATGAACAAATCTAAACTTTAAATCTTTTACTTTGTTACCAGTTTGATCGGGAAAAATTCCTTCTAATATTTCTACATTATCTAATTTAAATTTATTAAAAATAAAATCTTTAACTAATACAAGACTAGTATCGTTGTGCTCGCCACCAAAATAAGAAGTGTCAAACTTTGTGGTTTTAACAATACCAGTAAAAGTGTCACATAAATAAACTTTGTTACTTAAGCCCAAGTTTTTAACTTTTTGAGCAATTAATGCTCCTGTGCCGCCGCGCCAAACACCAATTTCAATAAAATGGCCATCTTGTAGTTTTGCAGATTCCTCGACAAGTTTCCAAAGCTCATAACAGCGAAATTTATCGACTAATGTAAATCCAGAAATTTCTGACAACACACGCTGAAACTCCTTATCAAGGTTCCAGGGTGAGTAATCTGATGGGGCTCTAATTTTTTCATATTCTAGATT
Source organism: Bdellovibrio sp. (assembly GCA_043721535.1). Taxonomy (GTDB): domain Bacteria; phylum Bdellovibrionota; class Bdellovibrionia; order Bdellovibrionales; family Bdellovibrionaceae; genus Pseudobdellovibrio. The sequence continues at coordinate 4,062 of JAYSQO010000064.1, forward strand.
TGAATCTGACTTAGTTACAAAGAGTGAAGTAAGTTTTTTGAAAAAATTGGGATGCATACGGTGTCCTTTTTTTAATTTAGTGCTTAAATAGCACATGTTTAGATAGATACATTCTCTGATAAGTTATATTATGTAACTTAAAGTAATACCTTTGGATTTGATAAAAGCTTCATTAAAGATCTTATCCGCATACCGTAATCCCGAATCACAGATCACTGTCACGATATTAATGTTTCTATTTTTGTTCTCAAGTGCATATTCGTAACTGGCAGCTAAGTTTAAGGCCGCAGAAGTTCCTACGATAAATCCATCATTAAGAGCTACATGATTTAGCATCGACATCATTTGATCATCATTAATTTGGGTGGCGCTATCGACTTTGGCTTTTTTGAAGTTTTCAGTGAGGCGCATAATAC
>JAYSQO010000065.1:0-11360 GCA_043721535.1 Bdellovibrio sp.
ACGAGAAAGAAGCACTTGGTGAAATCTCTTACAAAAAAGATCGTCTACGAGGGCTGTCGATGGCAGAATGGGAAATACTATGGACGTGACCGATACCCCTCCAGAGAAAATTACTGGCCTAGTCTTAAACAGTAGAAATGTCCCCAGATGGATAAAATAAGAAATTCCATAAAGTAATAGGTAAAAGTTGAGATTGCAAATACTTCAAAGCGAAGAAAATGCATGCTACTTGAAAAAAGACCCTGATCGCTAAGAAACTGAAATGAATTCAGTGTTATCCACGTTGTTATTGTCCAAGCTGCAAAAAATAACGTGCAGATGATCGACCAGGTTCTTCTAGGTTCAGCATTTAACAACCGAATGAGTTTTATATGCAAAAACAAACGACCTAAAATGATCATCGGTAAAAAAATAAGTGCATTTCTTAAATGCAGGTCTCCATTGGAGATCAAAAAAGCGAGTAACCCAATCAATATAAATTCAGCCTTCATGAAAAAACTAATTACAAAAAGTGCAAAAGTGACAATTATTATCAATTGAGCATCATTTGAAAAAAAATAATGAGTCACAAAATGACCTAAAAAATGAATTTGAGATATTGATAAAGCATATCTCCATGGATTTAAGTACATCATCAAAAAACCGATGAATAAGACCCAAGATGATAAGGGTGAAAAACAAATGACCATCAGTTTTTCTCTGGTATTTCGATAAGTGTCAGCTGGCATTTGATTTGCTCTCGCAGTATTTTGATCACCTGAAATTTCTAAAATAGCGTTTTGTTGGTTTTTTAAAATTGAAATGTTTTTTAATACATAAATCAAGGCTGATTTAACTATTTCAAATGTACTCTTCATTAAAACCACCATCATAATTTATTCATATCAATCTAAGATCCGTAAATATCATAACGTATGATCTTACCTTTGATACACCCAGCTGGTTTAAAATAGCTTTCTGCAGACAGCGGACGTTTAACAACAAAGCGTTTAAATATTTTATTTGTTAAAACGTATTCAACAACTTGATTGGCATCTAAATCTTCGCCAATCATTTTTTTGAAAAATACCATTTCCTGTCTAGGCAATGCCTTACTTTTTTTAGCAGGAAACATCGGGTCAAAATAACCCACATCAAACTGTGGCCGACTGAATTGAGAATGATTTTTTGCTTCAAACTGCAAACCTGATGATTTAATATTTTTTAAATAATCCAAAGCATCACCAAATATAAATTTTATATTTTTATGGTCAGGTTCGGATAGCTGCGCTTCTGCGCAAGCCAGCGCCATGTAGATCACAGGGTTTCTTTCAAGTGCCGTAACACTGTAACCCAACTGAAATAGAAAAACACTATCTATGCCTAATCCTGCCGATAAATCCAAGACTGATAGACCCTTATCACCTTTGCCTAAGGCTTTAGACAACGGTTCATTTTTAATACTTAATTTTTTTTTATTGTAATTGATTTTATCTTCAACGAAATCAATTTGAAATTTATGACCAAATTCATCGATGATCACCGGGCAATCTGATTCGAATATAACTTTTAGAGACGAACTTGCTAGAGGTTGGCTCAAACAAGAGTTCTTTTTTAAGAAATCTTCCCAATGAGAATTCTTTTTTTTTAATGAATCTGACGTATAAGTAAATTGTATTAAAGAGTCCAACTGTTTTTTGTTCCCACATACCAGCCAAATTCTAGAATCAATATGCCGTTCATTAGTAAAAAGTTTCTATACCCTGCTAGTTTAGCGTCGATCAAATCTGATCCCACAGGAGACTGAATTTGGGAAATCTTAATCAGTGTTGGAATCGACCAAAAAATCAAAATTAAATTTGACAAAGTTGACCAAAAAACACTGCCGTAAAAATGATGATAGAAAAACCACAGAAGTAAAAAAACAATCCACCAATAATTTAATAATTTTTTTGCTCGGTCGAAGCCTAATCTCGTCACTGTGTTTTTTATGCCAGCTTGAGAACTTGTTAATAAATTTCTGAAGTTATTTAAATGTAAAAGAAACAGTACCGACCAACCCCACAAAATACCAAAAGCTAAAATTTCAGTGTCGATCCCTGCGCCAAGTGCAACTTGATATCCCGAAACTAAACCCGCTCCAGATAAAATAAATAATAACAATTCACCGAAATGTTGGTTTTTATAGGATTTTCTGACAAATACTTTTCCGATCAACACTGAAGCTATAATAACACCAACCACTTGTGCTGTTTCAGGCTGCTTAATCATCACGGGGATAGCAAATAAAGTAGCTATGATAATAAAAGCCCAGCTCATGAAAACAGCATCTGCAGCAGTTAGCCAACCCTCTTGAATCGGTTTTAATTCTTCACTGGTATTAACACGATCATAGCCGGTAATGTGGTCGATAACATCGTTACGGATGTTGATTCCTGCAAACAAAAATAAAGACCCACATGCGGCTAAAAACAAACTCCAAGCATCAAACATACGGCCGTCGACATAATTTTTTGCTAACACATAAAAGAGCGGAACCAGAATTAGTAAATATTTTTTAATTTTAATGATATTTAAAACCATAAAGATAAACAGTGGTTTTTGTATATCCGATTTCTTTTTGATTTCAAAAGTGATCGTTTCTTCAACTGAACCTAAATTCAAAGTTGTCATTGGAATAGCTATATTATCCACAGAAAAAGTTCCATACAGATGTTTCTTAAATTGAGAGTCAGATTTTTTGAGTGTAATAAATTGGCTCAATTGGAAGGCTTCCTTCTCCAGTAAAGAACATCTGTTAAAACACTCAGTGATTTGACAAGCTGCGGGCTTTTCATTTTTTGATCTAGTTCATTCAAATGATGTTTGTATAAATTAATTAATTTTGCATTCATTTCATCAAACTGTTCGACTTTTTGATTAAAAATATTTTGCCCTTGAACCACGTCGACTGAGTAGCATTTAAAAATATCATCCATAGTTGTTGATTTGATAAATTGGTCAATGCACCCACGATCAAAATCTTTCACCAGAAAAGACCCAAACGAATTCAAGTACCCCGATTTTAAGTCCCCCAGCAATGCTTTGCCTTCATGATTACGAATATTGTAATCCAACAAGTCATCACTGCGCTGAAAAAGTTGTCCAAGGATTGTTCCCATTTCGCCAAGATTTTTGTGTAATTCAGGATCAAAATTATTTTGTGCCAACAACGGAGCGCGCAAACACCATTTAAATAATGAAGCCGTTTTTAAATGATGAATCCGATCAAGTTGTTCAAGTGTTACAAAAAAATCGCCAACAACGGAATCTTGTAGCCATTCACCTTCTAAAAGATCAGAAATAGTTTCACTGGTGAACTGAACTAACTGAATATTTCCAAACTGAGACAAGTTGACCATCACTCGGGCTAATAAATAATCCCCCGCTAAAACTGCATATTCAGGAGTATATTTATGCCATGCCGCAGCCTTACCGCGACGTAATTGTGAACGGTCGACTAAATCGTCGTGCAAAAGCGAAGCATTGTGAATAAATTCGATTGTCTGACACAATAAATTTTGAGTTTCTAAGGGTAAAGCCAATGGATCAGCAATAATTTGCACAAGTTTTGATCTAAAGCCCTTTCCTCCGCTGAATAAATCATCATACAGAAGATTAAGTTTAGGTAAATAAGCTGGGAAGTCCTGAGGACTAAAAATTTTAAAATTCATATACTCAATAAATGGGTATAGTCATAGACTGTATTCATGTCAATCAAACCTCCTTTCTATAGTAACGGTTTAAAATTCGAATGCCAAGGATCGGGCAAATGCTGCACGTCCCATGGTGAATTTGGATTTGTTTTTTTAACTCTTGAAGATCGTAGGCGATTTGCCAAGCATTTAGGAATTTCTACTGCTGCTTTTACAAAGCAATATTGTGATTTACGTGACGGCGTTTGGCATCTTAAAGAAGAGCCAAAAAATCCAGACTGCATGTTTCTAAAAAACAAACGCTGCTCAGTTTACGAAGCACGACCCACACAGTGTCGTACGTGGCCCTTTTGGCCTGAAGTCATGACTGCAAAAGTCTGGAAATCTGAAGTAGCTACGTTCTGCCCGGGTGTTGATAAAGGCCGGATCTGGCCTAAAGAAGAAATCGAAAAAATTATGGCCGAAGATGCAGAAAATACAACACGGTTCGGGACTTAAACTAAATGGCTAAATTTTTAATTTTTCATGAAGTAGATTTAAAATTTCTTTTTTAATCTCTTTTGTACTTGAACTATCTGATGTGTAAATTTCGATTTCACCATTATTCGGATGATAGGTAAACGTCTGTTGATCTTTTTCGCAAACACTCACGCAGCTACCGACCATGACGCGTATTTCAGAGTGTTTGTTTAAGCTTTTAAGCTCGGCACGCAATTCAGTTTTTAAATTGTCAGCTAAATCCGGTTTTGAATTCGAAAAACCTTTTCCACATTTTGAACAAATATATAAACTTCCTGTTTGAAATTTTGGATTATGCTTTTTCATTTTTAAGAATTTCCTTTATAGTATTAAATTTAATTTTTCCAAGATCAGTCATTGGCCATTTTGAAATAAACTGAGTTTGTTGAATTTTTTCATTAGGCCTAGCAGCTTCGTTGTAAGTTTGTAGCAGTTGGTTGATTTGATCAGATTGGTTTCTTAACTGATCAGCAACAACACAAACTAAATCAAAACCTTTTCTTAAGTGGACTACATCAACAACTGTTATGTAACGCGGATCAAGTTTATTTTTAAAACGAGTTGAAATCAGTTTATCAATTTTGCATCTCAATTCTGGCAATGAAACACCTTCACCTAAAATTTTGATATATTCATTATCCCGCTGAATAAAATTAAATTGATCTGAAGAAACCAGTTCGATCATGTCGTCTGTTAGTAAGCTGCCCGCTACACTATGGCATTGAATAGAAATCTCGTTAGTTTTTAGGTTTTTAAACATAAAAAAACCAGCTAACGAATCACAACTGACTTTCAAACGCTGATTTACACTTTCGATTGATACATTCGGCAAAACTTTAAAAGCTGAATTGAAATCATTTTTGTAAGCAATCATTGATGCAGTTTCAGTCATTCCGAATGTTTGAACGATCGACCAATTTAATTTTTTAGCCTGATTCCATAAGTCTTCTGACACTGACCCGCCACCTAAAAAAACAACTTTAATTTTTTCAGGACAACGCAAATTACGCTGAACAATATCATACAGCTGAGTTGGCACTAACGAGAGCACAGTAATTTTGTTTTGAACGAGCCATTCAACTGTAAAATTTTTCCAGTCTAGAAAGAAAACTTTCGACTGACTAAGGCTTGCCCGCGCCAAAATAGATAATCCACCAATATGATCTAAAGGAAGCACACAGCCCCAATGATCGCCTTCAACTAAACTGCTAAACTGATTCACGCGCCCAGCTGAATTTAAAATTGATTTATATTCAAGGGCAATCACTTTGACGGTTTGTTGTTCGTTCTGCGTAGTCCCACTACTGGGTATTAAAACATATTGATTTGCATTTTCTATTTTTTGAATAAATTCATTTTTAATATCAAAAAGATGCTTTTTTTCTTCAGGGCTTAATTTTGGCGAAGTAACTAAAAATAACTGAGTTTTATTTTTCCATGACAACTGAGGAATCCATTGAATATTTTGAATTTGTTTTTCAAAACCAATTCCAAAACCGTTTGATTTATAGTGTAGTTTTTCATTTTCAGATGCAAAATCAGAATGAAATGCCGTCTCCTCAAATAAATCTAAAGTTAAAAAACCATGAATGCGTTCTGGGTATTTCTGGGCCCACATTAAACCAAAAGCCAAACCCACAGGATGATCCATCATTGAAGTCAGTGAAAAATTCTTTGATTGAAATTTTTGTTCATCACGGGTTGGTTTTAAAATACGATAGTCCCAATTGGCCACACCAGTTTGATCCCAATCTAATGCTAATTTTATTTTTTGATTCCAGAAAGTCCAGCGTCCAAAATTAAAAGTAAATGGATCTTCTACATATTCAATTTTATCGATTGTTTTTTTATCTAATAAATCGAACCATTTCGAAAACTCTATTTCGTTGAGGCTATAATTAAAATCAATTCTAAATTTGAAAACTTGATCAGCTTTGCTATTTAAAAATTCAGCTAATGAAGCTATTTCATGATTGCCTTTAATTTTATAGGTCAGGGTAGGATTCAGCTTCTGCGAACAACTTTTAAAATCTGAAATTAAAATATTATTTAGAATTGGTTTTTCAGTGATCAGTTTGATTTTGTTTTTTCTGGCCTCAAGATCTATTTCAGCGCGACCTATTGCCTGCTGATAAAGTTTTCCTTGTATGCTGATTTCATCATTTAGATCTAGATCGCCAAATTCTGGCCAAGTCGATAATTCAGAAATTCCGTAATTCCCAAAATCATCTTCGATTTTAATCAGCACACCTTTTTTAGGTTTTGATATTTTATCATGAGCATTCAGAGATGTCTTTTTTTTCAATTCATAATGATGAAACCAAATCTGGTATTGATTGGTTGGTTTTGTCATCTAACCAGGGATCCTAAATAGATACCAAACGCAAAAATAACTGTATAAGCTGCGGCTAAAGCCAAAAATTTATTGTACTCTTGTGATGGCTCTGTGCGGATTATTTTTTTAATCAGACTTAAACCCAGTGGCAAAGACAGAACCGGTAAAATATAAAGCCAGAATCTTTGTGTCAGTAACCAGTAATAGCCAACTAGATATGGACTGATCACTAAAAAGTAAATCCATAACTTCGCTTTTGACTGACCTAAAATCACAGCCAAAGTTCTTTTGTTGGCTTTAATATCTGTTTCGCGGTCACGCAAATTATTAATAGCAATCAGGATTGTACTTAAAAAACCAATTTGTAATCCTAAAACAAAAGCTTCTGTCGAATAAACACCTGTTAGCAAATAAAATAATCCGCCTACAGCCACTAAACCAAAAAATAAAATAACAAATAAATCACCTAAACCGTAATAGGCCAGTGGTACAGGCCCTGATGTGTAAGCATAACCCATAGCAACTGATACTAAACCGATCATCACGATGGGCCACCCCCCCTGCATGACGAGAGGTATACCAAAAAGAATAGCGATAACAAAAAACAGTGTGGCAATCATCATGACTTGGCGGCCAGTCATATAGCCTTGATGCGTGATTCTGACAGGGCCTATGCGTTCTGCCGTATCGGCTCCTTTTTTAAAATCCATAGCATCGTTCACAAAATTTGTGCCGATTTGGATGCAGAAGCTTGATAACAAAGCGCAGACAACAATCCACCATAGAATAGGAACTGATAATGTCTGCACAAGGCCTACCGTTGCAATGATCGGAACCACTGATGCAGAGAGGGTTTTCGGGCGACTGGCTAAAATAAGAGCCTTTACTGTAGATTGCGTCATAGACACTAATTTAGAAAAAATAAATCACTTTTTCAATGAAATAAACTATATTCATGCTGTAACTTGATCCACGAGGTGCGAATGGCTTACATCATAGGAATTGTTTGTTTTATAGCAGGTGGTGCTATAATTGGATATATTGTTTATTCAAAGGCACAGATTCAAATTCAATTGTGGAAAACAAAATACGAAACTGAACAAAAATCCTATGAAAATCAAAAAATGACAACACAGCAGTTGCAAACACAAATGACGATGCAGTTTGAAAACTTAGCTCAAAAAATATTTCATGATAAATCGGGTCAATTGACAGAACAAAATCACAGACAGCTTTCGACATTGCTTGATCCATTGAAAGAACGAATCAAAGATTTTGAAAAAAAAGTCGAAGACACTTATTCTGCCGAACGTTCTGAACGCGGTCACTTGCGTGGTGAAATCAGTAAATTAATCGAACTGAATCATACCATGTCAAAAGAAGCTCACAACTTAGTGGTGGCATTAAAAGGCGAAAATAAAACCCAAGGCAATTGGGGCGAAATGATTTTAGAAAATATTTTAGAACGCAGTGGCCTTCGTAAAAATGAAGAATACTTTGTTCAAGAAACTTTTAAAGGATCTGATGGGCAAATCTTGCGTCCTGATGTGATTGTGAAGCTTCCTGACGGAAAACACTTGATCGTCGATTCAAAAATGACCTTAGCAGCTTATGAAGGTTATTCTTCAGCTGAAAATGAAGTCGACAGACAAAGAAATGCTGATGCCCACGTTGAATCATTAAAACGTCATGTTTTGGGTCTATCTGAAAAAAAATATCATTTAGCTGAAAATACAATTTCACCAGATTTTGTGATGCTATTTATGCCTTTAGAACCCGCTTTTGCTTTAGCTTTTAAATTAAAACCAGAACTTTTTGAAAATGCCTGGAGCCGCAATGTGGCCATTGTTAGCCCAACAACATTGCTAACTACACTACGAACTGTGGCATCGTTATGGAAACAAGATAAACAGCAAAAAAATGCCACAGAAATCGCAAAACGTGGCGGCGAACTTTATGATAAATTTGCATCTATTGTTGTCGATCTAAAACTACTGGGTGATCGCATTAATACGACTCAGAAAACACATTCAGATATTATGAATAAAATTTCAGATGGACGTGGCAATCTAATTTCCCAGGTTGAAAAATTAAAAGAACTCGGCGCTAAAGCGGATAAATCTTTACCTGCTGCAATGGAATAATCTCATTTAAAGGTGGCTGGCACCATTTGGTATTTCACCTTTGATGACTCGCCCCTGGTCTAATTGAATGATTTGTTCGTAATCTTTCAATGTAGCTAATCGGTGGGCGATCGTGATTAATGTCATATCACCTAAAGACTGACTAATAACTTTCTGAATTAATGCATCAGTTTCAATATCCACACTGGCTGTGGCTTCATCTAAAAATATAATTTTCACTTTTAATAATAATGCCCGCGCTAAACAAATTAATTGGCGTTGACCCTGTGATAAATTTAATCCGTTTTCATTAATTTTAAAATTTAGCTGATCTGGTAAGCCTGCAACGAATTTTTTCAAGCCCACTTTTTCTAATACTGACCAAACATCACTGTCTGAGTTGTCGGCGTAGCGATCAATATTTGATCTTAGTGTTCCCATAAATAAGCTTGGATCTTGAGGAATCACAGCCATATTTTTTCTTAAGATTTCTAAAGGCACTGTTTTAATGGATAATCCATCGACTAAAATATCGCCCTGATAGAAATCGACAAAACGATACACCGCTTGAAATATTGTTGATTTGCCTGATCCTGTTCGGCCTACAAGGCCTGCTTTTTGTCCTGACGGAATTAAAAAATTTACGCTTCTCAAAACATCTGGCAAATGATCCGCATATTTCAGATGAACATTTTTAAATTCTAACGATCCGCTTTTTGGCCACGCTGGCTGTTGTTTTCTGAATTCAGATTCAGTGATGTACTGAATCTCAGATGGCAATTCTGTATAAAAATTTAGTCTTTCAACAGACGTCATTCTTGATTCTAAATCAGAAAAAATTCGAACTCCCCAATTTAGATGGCGCCAAAATTCTAAAGCATAGAGTGTCACAAGCCCTGCTAAACCCACGCTCAGAACCTTATTCTGAGTCGCGTAAACAACACCGAAAGTTGTAATCACAGATATCCCACCACCGACTAATGGCAGCCGTGACGAAAACCATCGGTTCACCATATAATGTGTGTAGTACATTTCATTTGAATAATTTAATTTGGCTAAAAATTCTGATTCAAACCACTTTTGATTATTAAAGGCTCTGATCACTGCTAAACCCTGTAGGGTTTCTTTGAAGTGGGCATAGCGTGGTGATCTGGCTAATGAATCTAGTCTTTTAATTTCGCGGGCAACACGTCGATATTGATTTTGTAATTTATAATATAAAAATAACACCGGAGTCAGAACAAACAAACTGATCGGTAAAGTAATCACAATCAGAAAAAATGAAATTACAATATTAAATAAAGAATGAACAGCAGCATCGAAACTCCATTGTAAGTAAAGATCGACGGATTCAATGTCTCTTGAAAATCGTTGCAGAATTCGGCCGATCGGTGTGCTGTCAAAAAAACGAATTTTACTTTTTAGAATAGACGCCAGCATGCGATCATGAAATAGCCGTCCTGCTGTGATTCCGCGATAGGTCCACCAGTATGTATTGATTCCGGAAACCATCAATGTCAGCAGTCCCAGAAGCCCGTAAACGACGATCAGCTTAAATGGTTCTACTCTGGAACTCATTTGTGTTAGCCAAACTTTCTGCAGCAGTGGTGACAGCACATAGGCCAAGGCGCTTAGAAATAATAACCAAATAAAAAAATTCTGAAACTGGCCATCGCCACCTAATTTCTGAATATAAGATAAATAAATATCTTTTTTAACTGATCCTAATGCACGATCTTCGTCAACAGTGACTCGACCATCGGTTTCTGACTCAGTGGCTATTGAGGAAATTTCGTTAGCGGTAAATGTTTCTTGAACTTTCAAATCATTTTTCTGATTGTTCAGTTCAATATCTAAATACCGATTAAAGTGTTCTGATTTCTGAATCAGTTCATCATAAGTGCCAGATTCGTAACGCCCATCATTTAAAAATATAATTTGATCGAAGTTTTTAAGTTGTGAAATACGATGAGTCACAACAACCCGCGTTTTATTTTTCCATTCACCAAAAATCAATTTTTCACAAAGGCGTTTTTCAGTTTCATAGTCTACGGCTGACAGCGGATCATCTAATAAAATAACTGGCGTTCTAGCCAATATAGCCCTTGCAATACTAACACGTTGTTTTTGACCGCCCGATAAATTCACGCCTTTTTCACCAATTTCAGTATCGATTCCTTTGGGGAAAAGACTGAGATCAGGCAACAAGCAGGCTAAATCAAGAGCTCTATAAAGTTCTTTTTCAGATATATTCTGACCGAACAGTAAATTTTCACGCAATGTCGTATTAATAATAAAAGCTTCTTGTGATACATAGGCAATTTTATCAGATTGAATTTGAATTTCACCTGTATCTGGTTTGATTTCGTTCAGTAATAAATTCAGCAATGTTGTTTTACCACTACCCACTGGGCCGACAATAGCAATGGATTGTTGTGAGCCAATATTCAAATTGAGGTTTTTAAATAGGTGTCCGTAATTTAAATTTTTAATTTGGATAGAACTTTGGACTTCTGAGTTCTGAACCAAAATATTATTAGTGCTTTCAACAGTGTCGGCTTTGATAAAATTTGTAATGCGGTCTGCACTTACAAAAGCATTCGTAAATCGGCTAATAAACCGCGACAAACCCCTGAAGTGATCTTCCATCAGTGAAAATATAGATATACATGTTAAAACCAAAGCTAAATTAATTTCTTGCCCGCGGTA
>JAYSQO010000066.1:0-28911 GCA_043721535.1 Bdellovibrio sp.
AAATTATAGACCTTAACGTCCTTCTTTTGCCCCATTCGGTGCGCCCGATCAGTGGCTTGATTTTCAACAGCCGGGTTCCACCAAGGTTCTAAATGATACACCACCGAGGCCTTAGTTAAATTTAAACCCACTCCACCGGTTTTTAAGGTCATTAACATGACTGCGGGTTCTTCCCGCTTTTGAAATTCTGCGATTGTTTTAACACGGTCTTTTGAAGTCATCTTACCTTGCAGAACATAATGAGGAGTATTATTTTTCTTCAGTTCGGATTCGATCCGATTCAACGTCGTCAGGAACTGTGTAAACACAATAACACTTTCACTTTCCAGCAAATGGTCTTCTAAAGACTTTAAAAAATGATCAATCTTAACGGGCATCTCTGTAAAAATTACACCAGGAACTGCCGCAGGGTCTGAGCAAATTTGTCGAAGACGCATCAACGCTGAAAACATCGCAAGCTGTGCGCGATTTTCACCTTGCTCTTGAATCAGATTTTCAACTTGTCTTGAAAAAGTCATTGCTGTGTTTCGATAAATTTCTTTTTGTTTTTCACCAAATGGTAGCACTATTTTTTGAATCGTTTTTTCTGGTAAATTCAGTTGAATTTGTGACTTTGTTCTACGTAGTAAAATCGGTTTAGTGATTAGTTTCAATTCGCGGATCGATTCAGTTCTGACTTCATTGTTGTAATAAACCCTACGAAAAGCATCTACTTCGCCAAGACAGCCCGGCACAACAAGATCACACAATGAGTAATATTCTAGATAATTATTTTCCATCGGAGTACCTGTTAGGCAGGCTTTAAATTGAGCATGAACTTTGCGGGCTGCAACTGATCTTAATGAAGTTATATTTTTTAAATTTTGGGCTTCATCAAAAATAACAATGTTCCATTTTTTAGATTCAAAAAAAGCTATCTGTTCAGTCAATAAGCCATAGGTCGCAATAATAATTTGATTTTTATTTTCATCTAACTGCTGTTGAATTTTAGGTAAGTCTTGAGTTTGAAAAACACTGATCGGTAAATCATGGGTAAATTTATTTTTCTCTTCGATCCAATTGTAAACCAAAGATGTCGGTACAATAATTAAACTATGACCTAACTCTTGATTCGTGTGCAAATGACTTAAAAAAGACAGCACTTGAAATGTTTTACCTAAACCCATTTCATCAGCTAATATAGCACCCAGTTTCAATTTATACAGATCATAAATCCACTGAGCCCCCGTCTGTTGATGTGGTAGAATAAACTTCATGATTTCATCAGATAGTTTAATTTTTTCTAGACCTAGTTGATTTTCGTAATAATCGAAAATTCTTTTCCATTCGCCTTTAACATTAATTTTAACACCTTGGCTTTTTAGCATCAACAATTCTAAAGCCACAGATTTATCTAAACGGTATACTTGATCGCCAAATTTATTTTTTTTCTGAGTATTTTTTTGTCCTTTGATCTTATTCCAAAACTTTTGTAGCGATTTAAGACTTGGAATATGTTTTTTATCAATACGGTAAATACGACCACCGTATTCGATAAAACCTGACTGATCAGGTGTAAAATTAAATTTAAGTTCGGCTTCAGATATTTGCACACCATCAAAAAATATTTGCGGGTGTAAATCAAACCAATCTCCGGAGTCCTCACCTTGATCCGACCCCACATTAAAAACGAAATCAAATGGATTATCTTTTGAATAAAACGGCAGACCGTTAAATTTCACATCAACATTTTGATCTGATAAATCAAACAGCAGCGGGATCACAGATTTGTGGTAATGACCTAGATCAATCCAATGCGGCACTAGTTCTTGATCTAAAACTAAGTCTGATCTTAACATTTCAACGAGTGATGTTTTAAATTTTTCACCTAATGCCGATTGTGCCTTAGTCAGTACCTTTCCTTGGGATTCTTCTGTTAAGTACAAAATGATGAACCGAAGAATCCATTGCGAAGATTTGGATGCCCCGTTGACTTCAATTAAAGATCCTTTATGCATCATGAAAAAACGATCTGAGCACATATCAATATGCATTTTTTCAATAAAATCTAAAAAGTAATTTTTAACTTCTGATGAAAAAAGTTCGTCAAAATTTTGATTCGACTTACCAATGACGCCGGGAACAGATTTTTTTAAGTAATTAATCAAATCTTTAAAAGATTTTTCAGCCTCGATTGAATTCTGATCGGTAAAGTATTCAATTTTATCACCAGAAGTTAAAGGTTTGCCTAATCTCCAGTTTAACATTTCTAATAAACAGTATATCGCGACACCTTGATGGCGCATAAGAACAAGATCATTTGCCCGATGTTTTTTGTAAGCTGACGCCACATACTTGCGATCTATCTGAAAAATAAATTCTATTCCGCCATGAAAAGCGCCAAATAAGGGCGCAATTTGTGAAGGAAAATTTTGGAATGAAAAGTTGTCAAAATCTTTCATTTTAAAGAACAACTGCAGAGAAAGTTGATTGTTTTCTTCCCGCATATCTAAATAAGGTTTAAATTCATCATCTTTTATCAATTTGTGATTTTGAATCAAAATGTTTTCTGTACCGTACTGCTTCTCAAGCTGAGTGATCACATGAGTAATCAACCGAGGCTTTAATTCAAGCTGATAACCTAAAAAATTCCATAAGTGTTTTTGATGATCAGCTTGTAAGATTTTTAATTCATTTTCAATAATTACTGGATCGAGACCAGTTTGCAATTTGTCATCGACGCTTAATGACGGATAAATACTGAGATAACCGGATTCTGTTGTTAAACTTTTTCCAACCCAGTAAGTAAATCTGACCGCATCTAAAAAGTTTTTTTCACATTGGACTGTGACGACGACTGGTCTTTTGTTTTCAAATTGTATTTCAGTTAAGCTGTGCATTTCACCATCGACCAGACAGCAGACTTCTAAATCAGCCATTTGACGTTTTCGCTGTAAAGCCCAAGCTAAAATTTCAAAAATAATAATCTGAGCTTTTTTGCAATCAGCATCTAAATGACTCATTAGCTTCAGATGTTGTTCTGCCGTCGGCTGATCTAGTCTTTCCCAGTGGCAACTACGGTCTGACATATAAAATAGTGGATTTAAAAAGGCGGGCAATAACTCTATTTGATCTGTTAAAATTTGGTAGCCATTGAAAACTTGTCCATCTGTAAAATAAAATTCTATGGAAGATAAAGTATGACAAAGCTGAGTCGATGTTGTTTTAAAGTAAGATTTTAATTTTACAGCCTCATGAAACTGAGCCGGTTTTGATTCATCGTATGCGCCAGCACTTAGAGTCTCTGGTGATGAACTAAAGCTTGTTTGAATGGCATTGTAACGTGGGTTGTAGGCGACAGCTTTTAAACCTGCCAAAAAGACAGTCACTGGATTTTGTGAGGCCAGCCAGTGTGTTTTTAAAAGTGGTCTAATTTTCATCTCACATCCTTCAAAATACCAAACGAATATCTTGAATGATAATGCGGTATTAGACCAGCTAAATCTTAATTTCACCTATTTTATGGATAGAAATGACAGCAAATGACAATTATCTTTATTTTGAGGATTATTTTATGGAACCTGTAATATCGACCTGCCAAGTGTCTCCAATGAAGACTATGAGCACAAAAACGACTAAATTTGATGACTTAAAGAAAATATATCTTTTAAAAACCTTTGTTGAACAAGGCAGCCTAAATAAAACCGCCCAGATTCACAAAGTAACACCTTCGGCTGTTTCACAGTCAATTAAGTCACTGGAAACCAGCGTTGGTTTTCCGGTCATCATAAAGACTCAAGACATATGGAAAATCACAGAAAAGGGTGAAGAGCTTTTAATCAACGCTGAAAAAGTTTTTTTAGCCATGGCTGAATCATTTCCAGAAGCTAAAAGTGAAGATCTTAAGCTAGGGTCTTTATCTATTGGTACACTAGAAAGCTTAGCTTTAGAATTAATTCATAATCTAAGTTCAACAGTTAGAACAGACCACCCTGATATTAAATTGAATTATCAAATTTTACGGATTGCAGATATTACTAAAAAAATCCAATCTGGGGAACTTTGCCTAGGAATTATTACTGAAATTGATGATCTGCCTTCAAATTTTATTTCTGAAAAAATTCAAACTGATCAGTTAGGTCTTTATACATCAATTCATTCAAAGATTGATTCTCTCACAAATCAAAAAAATAAAATCATGGGCACAATTTCCTCAGGAACATTGGGGTTGCCTTCGTATTTGAAGAAGTTTATTAAAGACAATCCTGACTTTAAACCGAACTTAGTCTGTGACTCATTTGAAATTTTAAAAAGTTTAGCAGAAACCAATGATGCTATTGCGTTGCTGCCACAAAGCATTGCTAGCAAATCAAAAATACCCTTAAAGAATTTGGCCTCGACTGAATCTAAATACCATGGCGATCATGAGGTTTTACTTATTGCTTCAGCAACATGTGATCGTCGTGAATTTGATTATGTGGCAAAATTACTAAAAACAAAAAAAATATTATTCAGCGATACTGCGAATAAATGATTCTTGGGTGTTCCCTGCAGGCACTAAGGGGAAGTTTCTTTTCAAAAGAACTTCTTCAATTACTTTGCCGTCTGTGATTTTTTCAAAAAAAATCTCTTTGTTTTTTTCGTTGGCTAAACCTATTTCAAAAAAAACATTTTTGGGATGTTTATAAGGCAAAAATCCAGAATAAAAATCAAATCTGTTGGCACCTTTAATCGCGCCGCCACGGTCACGCACAATCATATAACCATTATGCACTTCACCAGTTGGCAACTTAACACCTTCTAAAGCTGACACATAAATCACATCACCAAGTTTATAAAAGCTAAGATCAGCAGCGACTGAAAAAAATGGGTCTAAACAAATATTTCTTTTCCCTAATCCATAAGGACAACGATCTTCTTCAATATGTGAAAAATAATATCTGCCCGTTTTTTTGCCTTGAGCTTGATAGTTAATAATCTCAAAATTTCCGTTAGCCAATTGTTGAAGAATACTCTCGTACCCGTTTACTAAAGCACACGAACCTTCAACGCCGCAATTTTTGTAATCACTACTACAAACAGAAATAGGCTTATTTTTTTTTGATATTAAATCACGCGGTCCGATATTCATATACTTTGCATCTAAAAATGTAGTTTTTTTCTCTCGCGGCAAACATTTTTTATTCATATCCATAATCTGTATGTAATACACCGTGGGGCTTAGCGGTTTCATTTCTGCCTGTGCCGATTGAATAAGGATCAATAAATTAAAAATAAACATTAATAGCTTCATAGTTTCACCAATACCTTAAACACAAACATACAAATAGAGTGCCATTAAAAGCTGTATATTAGCTATAGCGTCGAATTAGTAAGTTTTGGGATGACTGAATTTCTCTTTGTGAGTTCTTTAAACCTTAAATTGTCACTGTTGACGAAAGTTCGCCAGACGATCGTCTAACCCTGATAAAACAAGACTGGTTTGCCATTTTCATTCAACCGAAAAGTTAATGTTCAATTAATGAAAGAAGGTCTTCGTGATTAAAAAAAGTTTATTGTTATTATTCATTCTAAGTTCATGCCAAACTTCAAAGCCGATCAATCAACGTCAGTCGGCTTCAGTCGACATCACAGAATATCAGGTTGAAGAAAAAACTTTAAATGCTTTTAATTCGATGATGGCTGCACCTACAGACGGTGAACGTTCGCGCCGAATTGCTAATTACTTAGATCGCCAAAGAAATTTTTTCTACATTGCTCAAGGACTTTTAGGTCAGTTTGATGAAAAATTGGATCAAGTTTATAATAAATATTCCAACCAAGAAAATATTGATCTTGAAACAGCTAGCACTGAAGATTTTAATGAATTTAATAGTTTAAAAATTAAAAATTTAGTGGCTTGGGAATTCTCTGAAAGAAATTTGCATGAAATGCTGGATGTTTATTATTTAACTTTGAAGCACGCAAATGATCCACAATCTCCTTATCAGAAAGCTAATGTTTGGGCTGTTGCCAACATTAAAGATTGGATCAAATCGGGCTATAATTCAGACGATCAAATGGCGACGATCGTTCTTTCTCAAGCTATTGAAAAAGTTAATAAAAATTTTGTAGCTGCAAGTAAATTTGAAAATTTTAAACAAAGTGATTACACAATCGCTAATTTATCTTTTTATGCCAACAGATCCGATTTAGAACTACAAAAAGCCTACAAACAAAGTTTACAGATAGCTAAAAACCGTCCCCTCCGCCTGATCGATGCAAAACTAGAAAAAGAATGGTCACAGTTTTCAGCCAGAGCTTTTAGTGAAACCTTGAATATTCGAAAAGATTTCAAAAATAATCTTCGTGATCAAATAAAAAAAATAAATAAAAATTCTAATATCCGTACACCACAGGGTGAGATCTTAGATGAATTGGAACCAAGCTCATCTGGTAAAGGTAACGTCACAGGAAACCGCTTCCCTACTGGAAAATGGGCTTTTACATTTGATGATGGCCCAGATCCTGAATACACAAAAGGAATGATTGACGTTCTTAAAAAACATCAAGTTCATGGGACATTTTTTTGGCAAACTCAAAATTTAATTAAATACCCAAAATATTCTGAACTGGCATTGAAAAATGGCTTTCACAGAGCCAGTCACTCTTACACTCATCTTCAACTTACTAAGCAAAATGCAAAAGGTTTAGATAAAGAAATCAACCAAGCTGTCAATGATTTTGCAAAAATCGTTGGTGAAAAACCAACTTTATTTCGCTGCCCTTACGGATCATGTGGCCCGAATGGATCTCAAATACGCACAATGATAGCGAACCAAAATATGCTGCATATTTTTTGGAATGTGGACACTTTAGACTGGCAAGATAAGAATGCAAATTCAATTTTTAATCGGTCTAAAAAACAAGTCGATTTACTAAAGCGTGGGATTATTCTTTTTCATGATGTACATCCACAATCAGTCGTAGCGACTGATTTACTTATTGCTTATGTTAAAGAAAAATATAAAATTGAACCATTAAATAAATTGATTGAGGAAGCTCGTGGTAAAGCCTACCACAGTCCATAATTTATGAAAAAAATATTAATTATTCTGTTAATTTTGTCATTTAATTCTTTTGCTAAATCTGAAACCTTAAAAAATTTGGCACAAGCTTCAAATTCTTTTTTAGCAATCAGTGATTTATTATTGAATGAAAAAACAAAATCGTCAAAACTGACTTGCCAACTAAAGATAGAAAAAATTTCACCAGCCAGTCAAAGCTTAAAAGCCCTGATCGACCAAAAAGTTCAACTACTGGTAGAAAAAGACTTTCAGATTATTGAGTCAAGGCTTGGTACATGCAAAAATGATTGTTCATGTGATATCTATGCCTATGCATTTAAAAGCAAGGATCAAAAGATAGCTAATGAATTCTCTAAAAAAGCTGAAACAACAACGACGGCTCAACGATTAAAATGCTACAAAAAAATATCTTCATTTTGCACATCATCTATTTATAAATCGATTATAAGCCCATAACTGTAATGCACTGAATGTCGACTTGGGCTTGGTGCATTTCTAGATTAAAGGCACCTATAGATTTATAAGTTTTTACAACCGGTTGATTTTGGCAATCACCAATTAATTTTAATCCAGAAGTCACAGCTACTGTCAGATCATAGTTTCCTGATTTTAAATAAATGATTTTCACTGTTTGATTCAAAACGTCATTTTGCCGTAAGGCCTCATCTAAACTATTCCATGCACAGTTTGAATTAAATTGTAGCGCTTTTAGGCTTTCGCCATTACATTGGCTAGCCGCCCCACCATCTGGAGCAATATAACGAACATCACTTCCGGTGGGTATAGTTTGTGTGCTGTTCTGCCCTAAGCTAAACGTCACAGCACTTTCAGTATCTTTATTTTTAACTTCAAATTTAGAAAAAGAACAATTTGTGAAAATAAATTGGCTAGATAAAATCAGAATTAATATGGTGATTGAAAAGTATTGATACACAATTAATTATCGACATAAATGTTAAAAAAGTACAGGCAAATCCGATTTTCGAACTGCCTTTGCTGCCTATGAATTATAAACTGAAGATAGGATAGTGTCACTTCTTGCAACGCCTATGTCTATGAACAAAAAACAATGTTTCAGCACTCTTATTTTCTTTTTAAATGAATTAGAAACTACATACAGCCTTGAGAGGGGAACCTATCGGCTAAACTTTCACTCGAAGCCAGACAATACAGTTTGCTATTCAATAGTTGCTGTCAGCAAAAATAAGATAAAAATTAATAATAATATCTTTGTCTATTTTAATAAAAGAAATTTAATTTCAACGTTTGATTTTTCAGTGAATCATTTTTTAAAAGTTTAT
Source organism: Bdellovibrio sp. (assembly GCA_043721535.1). Taxonomy (GTDB): domain Bacteria; phylum Bdellovibrionota; class Bdellovibrionia; order Bdellovibrionales; family Bdellovibrionaceae; genus Pseudobdellovibrio. The sequence continues at coordinate 8,348 of JAYSQO010000066.1, forward strand.
TTTGAAGATAGGCTAGATCAATTCTTTGTTTTAAATAAGTCTCAAAAGATAAATTCATTAGTAGATGCCCTAAATGAAGTCTACATAGATCAAGCAGTTATACCTACGAAACTACTTTAATTTTGCTATTAATATCAAATAAATAAGTCTGATTTAACTCAGTTCCACTAAGCAAACCAATATCTTCGTCATAATAATCTGTGATTGTGACATGCTGTCCATCGTATTCACACATCCAACCTTGATCAAAAAAACTGGCTCCTGAAAAGGACTTACCATTTTCTATGTTAAAATAGACAAATCCATATTTCATGGGTAGATTTGCAATATACTGTTCTAATAAATCATATGACTTAAATATCTTATGGCCTAAAATTTTTGATCTATCATGGTTGTCTATTAATAAAATAACATTCATCTGTAATTTTTGTCGAACAAGTAACCTAGTTACTTCAAGTAATCCTTTTTCTGAATTCGCTTTAATATATTTGATTATATCATTTATACTCATACAAAGGTCTTATCGGAACAGTTTGCCGACTGATCAATACTGCTCGTCGGGCAAAAAAATAAAAAAGCGTTTCAACATGAAACGCTTTTAAGATATTAATTTGTAGTACTCATTTATAAAAACAATCAGCTGAACTAGTTACAGATTGCGTACTGGCCGTTAACCCATGCGTAAGAGCCTGAGCAGTTGTAGTTTTGTTGACATTGCACTTGTTGCCAAGCTTGCCCAACAGCTATAAGCATTTGTCCAGAACATTGAATACGCTGATACTGTCCACCGTATTGTTGTCCGTACTGACCACCATATTGATTACCGTATTGGTTATTATAACCATTACTGTAACTGTAGCCATATTGGCCCTGTTGACATAATGATGGATCAACTTGTTGTCCAGACTGCGTTTGTATACATTGTGATGCATTCACTGCTGCAGTGTTATTACTTTTTTTATTATTACATGCTGATAATAAAATAAAAGCAGGTACTAATAAGGCGACTTTAATGATTGTTTTTATTTGTGTTTTCATAGTACTTAAGTCTATTGCATTCAGCGGGCCAAGTTTTTAATACAGTCGTAAATAACCAATATATCTACTGTTATCTTAATCCCTGTTTCACACTGAGACATGTTGAAAAAAAAAAGATCGTAAAATTGTTAGACACTGTTAACTTGATTTTACAATAAAACACGTAGACTATTTATTAGAACCATTAAAGGAGCCCTACTTATGAATTTTAAATCATTTATAATATGTTTAGTTTTATTTATAATGACTGCTGCGTTAGCTCAAACTGAACAAGCGGCCCATGTTCATGGCCTTGTTGAAGTTGAAATCGCTTTTGAACAATTAAACGGAGTCATTCAGTTTAATGCCCCAGCAGAAAGCTTACTGGGTTTTGAACATAAACCAAAAACTGAAAAGCAAAAAAACCAAGCTCAAAATGTTGAACGTGCTTTTGCCAATCCCGCTCAAATCTTTCAATTCGAAAAAAATCTTAAATGCCAAATCACTTTAGATAAATCTGGTTTTGAATTTACAGGCTCACATGCTGACTTTGATGCTCTTTATAAAGTGAAATGCACAGGTGATATTTCAAAAACTAAAATCACTGTTGATCTGAATAAATATAAAAATATTAAATCCATTAGAACAACAGTGATTTCTTCAGGAGTACAAAAAGCCGTTAAATCAACAGGCCCAGTCGCCACTGTAGAAATACAGTAGAAATTCAATAACTAGCTATTTAGGTCAAACACTAAGAACTGACTTTGATCTTTAGCTTTCAAAATTAAAGCTTGAGCTTGATCTAAACCCAACCCGTCTCCTGCGACTAATTCTTGACCAGATACATTGATCTGGCCTGAAATCACTTGAATCCAAATTTTTCCAGAACGTTTGGATTTAAACTCTACTTCATCTGAAGCTCGCAATTCTGTCCAATAAATATCCGCATCAGCTTGAATGTTGACTCCGCCTTTTTGACCTTCTTCCGAAGCCACACAAGTCAGCTGTGATGAATCGGTTTTATTCACTTTAACTTCTTGATATTTAGGCTGAATATTTAATTTATTAGGCTGAATCCAGATCTGTAACAACTTTAATGGTTCAGTTGCGCTATTGTTCACTTCGCTATGAGTAATACCAACACCAGCTGACATCGATTGAACCATGCCTGGAACAATCAAGGCTTCGTTGCCTAATGTATCACGATGTTTAAGTTCTCCGTTGGTCACAATAGTTACGATTTCCATATTATCATGCGAATGAAAACCAAAGCCCATTTTCGGCTGAACACAGTCTTGATTAATCACAATCAATGGACCAAACCCAATATGATTCGGGTTATAGTAATTAGAAAAAGAAAAGCTATAGCGGGCTTCTAGCCAATCATTTTTAAAATAGCCTCTTTCACTAGATGGTCGGTGATATGTTGTGCTCATTGGGTCTCCTTTGCTTTCTTTTCCTGAGACAGACATAGTCTACACAAAAAAAAAGCTGACATAAAGTCAGCTTTTTTTTATCAATATGTAGATTGATAAAATTTATTGAATATTTGTTCTGATCCAAGAAAATGCAGCGCTTACTTTAGAATAGACTCCGTATTTATTAGCACGAGCGCAGCCTTCGCCCCAGCTCACTACACCTGCTAATACATGTGATCCATTAGTCGCTGTGACAACCAATGGTCCACCAGAATCACCTTGGCAAGAATCTTTACCGCCAGCTTTGTAACCTGCGCAAAGCATTGTGTCTGTGATTTGACCGTCATAAGATTCAGATGCATTACAAACTTCTGCGCTCACTAAAGGAACTGAAACTTTTTGTAATATATTTGGTAATGCATAACTTGATTCTTTAGTGACTCCCCATCCAGCTGTGATTGACATCACTTGACCTTGATTTAAAGCAATTTCAGTTTCATTCAATGCAACTGGTTTATAAGATGAATTTTGATCTAATTGAATTAAAGCAAAGTCATTGTCCATTGTTGAAGAACTGTATTTATCATGAGCGATAATTTTAGTTGGTTTAAATTTTTCAACACCAGCTGTGTTTTTTTGATCTAACATTCCAACCCAAACTTCATCAATTTTTCCGCCTTTTACACAGTGAGCTGCTGTAAGCACCCAGTTTTGTGCAATCAAAGAACCACCACAAAAGTGTCCATAGCTTTTTGAACGTAAAGATACGATGTAAGGAAATTCACCTTGAACTGCATTTTCGCCTCCAACGATTTTAGATGTGAATGTTGGCGCAGCAGATGCTACCGCTGAAAATAATAATAAAGATATACCTAGTGATTTGATCACAACTCCCCCTTATGAAGTCTTAAACAAACAATTTTGTCGTTTAAACTAGCATTCTCGTTTTTTAAATAAAGTGGCAGCTATTTATGTGGTTCCAAAATTAAACTATCTTTTGGTCTAGGTGGTAAGCTTGTAGTCTGTATTTTTTGCGGGATTTATGTCGAGGACTCGATCTTTAATAAACTCTTTTTGATTTGGCTACCGCCGATATAACCAGATAATTGGCCTGATGAAGAGATTACTCTGTGGCAAGGAACGATAATACATATCGGATTTGATTTGTTAGCCAGACCGATCGATTGAAAACCATTTTTCATTTTTAGCTGAAGACCGATTTGTTTATAAGTCGATATTTCACCATAAGGGATTTTTAGCAATTGTTGCCAAATTTTTTTTTGAAATTCAGTGCCCACAAGTTTTATTGGTAAATCAAAAGATTTAATCTTTTTTGAAAGATATTTTTCAATTTGTCTGAAACATTCAACAGAAATTTTATTTTTGCCGTCAGTGTGAATCACTTTATAGGTTTTGTTTAATCTTTTTAAAACTGAATCTAATTCACCAGCAAAGCAAAGCGCATAAATTGATTTTTCATCAACTACAACTTGAATAGGGCCAAGACCTTTAGTGTTTTCTGTATGAACGAATAAGTTTAATATTTTTTTACTGACTGATTTCATCGCGAATTTTCATATAGATGTCATGGTAACGATAGGCTGGTGCTGGGTTAGCTTGCTGACGGTGATCTGGAAAAAACTTAAGTCCTTGAGTCTGAACCAACAGTTTTTGAATCTCAGGATTTTGTGAGACTTTTTCGCGTGATGCTCGTAAAATAATTTGGTAATGTTTTTCACGGCCTTCATCTGTTGAATTATAATCTATTTTTTGCCCGCGATACGTGATCCATTTAATACTCAGCTTTTTCATGTTTTCATTAGCAATGTCACCGGCATTTTTAGATTCAAAGCCTGACATCTTATAAACTTGTTCTCGGGTGTAGGGCCAAACAATCGTTGGGTCTTTGAAGCGCTCGTCTTTTGCGCTTTCAGGATACTTCATCCCCTGCCATAATCCTTCAAGACTTGAATACTGCACTTTATCTAAAACAAATGTGGCGTCAGACAAATTAGAAAAAATACTGAGTTCAGTGCGTTTTGATAAAATGACTTCGTTTTGACTGCGATCAGCTGCTTGTGGAGGGATTTCCCAACTTTTAAGTTCTGCTTCTGGGACAAATTTCCACCAAGTATCAGAATAATTTTGTGCACCAACTACTGCTGCTGTCGCACAACCACATAAAATCAGAATAAAACTAAAAAAACACTTAGTAGCTTTCAATTATAACCCAAGCTGTTTTAAAATTTCAGGCAATTGAGTTTTCATCACGTAAGTTCCGTAATTAAAGCCAACGCCATTCATTGCAAATCCGCCGGTATGAATACCTACTATTTTTAAACTGTTTATTGAAACAATTGCTGCACCACTGCTGCCGGGACTTGTATCACAAACATGATGAATGAGTTCATTAGAAATATATGGTGCTTGTGTTTTTTTAATACGACATGTTTTAGACCAAGCTAAAGGGCCTTCTTCAGGATGAGAAAAAATTGTTGTGATCGTGCTTTGTTCTGGAATTTTTTCTAGATCAATCCCAACCGAAAATGGTGGAACAGGATAAACTTTGATTAAAGCGTAATCGGTATTAAAGTTTCTTTCAGCAATAATCACTTTTTGGCATTTAGAATACATGTAAGGTTTTGCATCACCTCTAAAGCCCCATTCAACATCATAGTCAGTTGAACACTCTTGATTTTTAATGAGACCGTCTGTCACATCCACACAGTGACCAGCCGTTATAACATAACCCTGACCCAAATGCGTCGCTGTGCAACCAACAATCATTTTCCCGAAAGCATTTACAAGTTTACGATATTTAAATGGAATATTTGAAGCGTCTGCTTCAACAGAAACTAAATCATTATTTCCGATAATTTTTTCAATATCATAGTCAGCTAACAAAGTTTGTGAACAAAGAATCAAACTGATCAGTAAAGTGAATGCTTTCAAAATAGCCCCCTGGTTTTTTATCCACGAATAAGCACTTGAACTTTGTACCCAGTCTGGAACTACAAAGAAAGCAAAATGTCGTGAGTTTGTAAATATGTATCTGCTTGAATTCAAAGCACTATTTGGACAGGTAAACCTAGCCGGTTAGTTACGTTTTCATTGAGCTGAATTTGAACTGCTCGCAAGGCGATTCCTGAATGGGGCCACACCACTTTGTCGACCTGGATTTTTGAACCATACAGTTCATCACCAACCAGCGGGAACCCGTGCCGACTTAATTCAAGCCTCAATTGATGCGCCTTTCCGGTGATCGGGTATAAATCCCAGTACAGCCATTTGTTTGATTCTATTTTTTGAATGACAGCCTCAGTTTCAGATAGATCCCCGTGCGGAGATTCATAAGATCTTTTTTTGCCTCTCAAAATTTTCATTGCCCAAAAAAAACTTTGTTCAGCTTTTGCCTCAATGACTTGTTCAGCATAAGGTTTATCTTTAGGCCAGTGTGCAAAATCTTGTTTGATCAACGTTATGCCTAAATATTTTTTTTGTATTTTTTTATCTAAAAACCAAGATTGTGAAACTTTATGGGCTTGCTGGTTTTTAGCATAAATGATTAAACCACTGACTTCATAATCCAGGCGATGAATTGGGAAAATTTGCTGATTCAATTGCCTTTGCAGCTCTAGACCTAAACAAGGCCTGCCGCTTTCAAATCGATCTGGCACAGATAACCACTGTGAGGGTTTATCGCAGACAATAAAATTTTCATTTTCAAAAATTGTTTTTATCATGCTGTTTTCTTACTTCTTCTTAACACCGATTAAAAATATTTCTTTAGAAATTTTTCGGGTTGAATCTGGCTTGATGGCTTCAAACTTTGAGAAATCTTTTTTGATTTCGTCTCTTAAAACAGTAAAATCATCAGAATGAAAAAGTTTGCAGACAAAATGCCCATCTTTTTTTAAATACTGTCTAGCAATATTTAATGCTAACTCACACAATTCAAAAGATCTCACTTGGTCAGTCATACGAATCCCAGTTGTTCTAGGGGCCATATCAGATAACACCACATCAAAAAGTTCGTTAAAACCGTGCTCTTTAAAAATTGAAGTCAGTTCAAGGTCTCGTAAGTCAGCTTGAATGAATGCAGCATTATTTAGTTTAATATTAATCGATGTTAAATCCACACCAAGAAGCCGGCCTTGAGGGCCAATTTTTTTAGAGCAGTACTGTGACCACGAACCAGGTGCTGCTCCCAAATCTAAGATTTTTTGATTGGGATGAATGATTTTTAGTTTTTGATCGATTTCTTCCAGTTTAAAAATAGAACGAGCCACAAAGTTTTGCTCTTTCGCCTTTTTAAAATAATGATCCTTTGGATTGTACCCCATAGGGTCGATGTAACAAAACTTTAGACATCTGTCACAGAATCAATGTATATTTTTGAAACTATGGAAATTATATGGATACTTATTGGATTTTTTGCACTGTGTACAATCGCTTTTATCGCAATCGCAATTTATTACCCTGAATGGGTAGGCATTACTGGCAAAAGAGCCAAGGAAATACAGAAACACCAAAAAGGCGATGACCTTAAAAACTGACTTACCAACCTAAGTTCGAACAACTTTCACTTTACTTAAAAAGTAAATTCCGAACCCAAATAAAATAAGAAGGCTTAAAAAAGTTTTCTGTGGTTGTTTGAAAACAATCGAAGAAAAAGCCACAAGAAACGGCCCCAAGACCGCTGCAAATTTTCCTAATAGGTTGAAAAATCCGAAGTATTCGCCTGATTTTTCAACAGGTATAAGCGAGGCAAAAAGTGATCTAGACAAGGCCTGCACCCCACCTTGTGATAAACCAATCAGCCCAGCCATAATATAAAAATCAGTTGAACTTTTCATGTAGGATGCGCCAATGACAACAAAAACATAAACCAACAAACATAAATTGATAATCAGTTTTGTGCCAAAGCGCGAAGCTAAATATCCTGTAAAATAGGCCGCTGGAAACCCCACAAACTGTGTTAGCAGTAAGGCTTTAATTAAATCCGCAGCTTGAAATCCCATAGAGATTCCAAAATCAACAGCCATCGACATTATTGTCGATACACCATCAATATAGAACCAGTAGGCCATAATAAAATAAAAAATATTTTTTTGAACAAACAACTCTTTTACTGTTCGTTTAAGTTCACTATTAGTTCTTTTAAAAATTTGTAATAAGTTTTCTGTACTGGGTTTAGCGTCTGGTTCTGGCACATTGATTAATGTTGGTAATGAAAAGACAAACCACCACACTGACACAGTTAAAAATGAATACTTCACACCCTCAACTCCGGATGCAAAACCAAACCATTCAGGTTTTTGAAACATGAATACATTAATTGTAAATAAAATTCCGCCGCCTAAGTAACCTAACGAATAACCCATTGATGAAACACGGTCATAGTCTTTAGGTTCAGCTACTGAAACCAACATCGCATCATTAAAAATACAACTTGCCGAACAGCAAAAAAAAGCTAAACCGTACAGGCAGGCTGCAAAAAACCAATCACCTTGTGGAACTAAAAATAAAAAAGCATTGGCAATGACACCAATAAACATAAAAATAAACAAAAAATTCTTTTTAACCTTTCGGTAATCAGATAACGCCCCTAAAAATGGAGCTAGCAAGGCCAAACAAAAACCAGAAATCCCCAACACGGTACTTAGTCTTTGGGTACTGATATTCACCGCAGTGTCCGTGTTCCAGTACTGTTTAAAGAATATCGGGAAAAACCCCGCCATAACTGTCGTGAAGAAAACACTATTTGCCCAGTCATATAAAGCCCAAGAAATGCTTTTTTTATTCATATATACGATCTTAATCGAATTGAGGTAAAAGTCTTGTAAAAAGTTTAATACCCTACGCTTTAATCATCTGGGCCGTTGTTCAAAATTCCGATTTCTGCTATGTCTTGATTGAGCACTCACAAAACACAAGAGGTTTATATGATCAAAACAACACTCCTTATTTTTTCACTATTTATAAATCAAGCCACTTTTGCGATCCAAAACCCATTAATTCGTAACTGTCACTTAGCTGGTGGGCGCTTCACTGAAGTTAAAGCACATAATGATCAAATCGGTCTTTGTGAATTTGGTTATTCGTATTTAGGTTCTTTAGATGTGCTAAATTATTTAAATCAAATTTTAGTTCCAACATCAGTTGCAAATTACAAAGATAATATCACTGAATGCGAAGGCGAAGTGATCGTAACTCAAGTTCTAAACACAAAAGTGAATATCACAATCTGTCAGTTCGCTGATGGTTCAATCATGGATTTAAAAACTTTGACTCGTGGCTTGTCTGAACCTAGCCACGCACAACTCAATCAATTTTTAGGTCTTTAGTTTTTAGCTGTTAAACTTTTGTTTTCAGCCACTTTAAATAATCACTGATGTTTTTTTCAAAACCACTTTGTGATGGCTCATAAAATTGATTTTTAGGAATTGATTGCGGCCAGTAATTCTGTTCGACAAAACCCTTAGGGTAGTCATGCGGGTATAAATACCCTTGACCTTTTTTGGCCGATCTTAATGCCGTCGGAATTTCTGGAGTCCCCGTTTTTTGTACAAATTCAATCGCTTTATTGATTGCCGTATATGAACTATTTGATTTCGGACAGCTGGTTAAATAAGTGACCACTTGGCCTATGGCTAATCGTCCCTCTGGCAGACCAATGGCTTCAACGGCTTGTAAGCATGACACGGCTATTGTTAGCGCGCGTGGGTCAGCATTACCGATGTCTTCACTGGCAAAAATAATCATTCGTCTAACGATAAATAATGGGTCTTCCCCGCCTTCAAGCATACGCGCACAGTAATACAAAGCCGCATCAGGATCAGAACCCCGCATAGATTTTATAAATGCAGAAATACAATCATAATGCTGTTCTGATTTTTTGTCATAAGTGATCATTTTGCGGCCCATTAATTTTTCAAAATCAGCGGGACTTAACGGGAACGTATCAAAATCGTTTTTAACTTTATAATATTTAATCACAGTTTCTAAAATGTTTAATAATCGTCTGGCATCACCATCTGAAAACTGTATCAAATCTGCTACTGTATCAGCTTGTAAAACTTCATCTAAAGTAATTTTATTTTCAATCACAGTTTTTTCAAGAATTTTTTTAAGATCATCAGTCTGTAATTTTTTAAATTCGACAACTTGGCAACGGCTCAGTAGGGCTTTATTTAGTTCATAACTGGGGTATTCTGTTGTTGCTCCGACAAGGTAAATATCCCCGCGTTCAACAAATGGCAAAAGCACATCTTGCTGAGTTTTATTAAATCTGTGGATTTCATCAACAAACAAAAGAGTTTTTTGTTGATACTGTAGTTTACGATTACGTCCGTCTTCACAAGATGCTTTAAGTTCTTTAACTCCGGCGTCGACCGCGTTTAATTGAATAAAATGGGATTGTGAGAGTTTAGATAAAGCCATCGCTAAGCTGGTTTTACCTGTCCCAGGTGGGCCCCAAAAAATAAGATTCAGTAATTGATGATTTTTAAAAAGTCTGAATAAAGCTGAACCCGATGATAAAATATGCGACTGGCCATACACATCCTCAATAGCCTGCGGGCGCATTCTTTCGGCCAGCGGTAGCATGCTTGGGTCAACTGATGTTTGAAATAAGTCAGAATTTGAATTAAAACTCATGGTTAAAGAAGTAAACCCTATTAAGATTTTAGACAATACAATCATAGAGCATTTGGCTGTTTACTGGGCAAGACGTACCTATTTTGAACCTGTCTATTGAATAATTTCTAATTCAACAGGCCCTATAACAAAAAATGTCATTTTCTAGACTATTCACTTCACTTCGCTCATGGATTTGCTTAAAACTAGTCCACACTAAAAGGAATAATATGCTTTCAACTGTTAAAATGTTTTTCAATTTTATTTTCGCTGTATCAATCGTTTTGTTTTCTTCAATTTCAAAGGCTCTCGAAATAGCAGCTAAAGATTATCCGTTCCCCACAAAAAATGCATATGTGGCCAGTGTGTTTTCAGCCTTCGCCGCTCCAAAGGCTAAACCACAGGCATGGTCTGTTCAATACCGATCAGATCGTAAAGAAATAAAAGTTCTTGATCGCGATTTAATTATTAAATTAGCCGCTTTTCAGCAATCAAATACGGCCCCCTTAGTTTTAATTATTTCTGGTGTTGGTGGTAATGGCAATTCTGGCGTTGGTGTGGCCATGGCTGAACAGTTTTATAAAAAAGGCTACAATGTTGTTGTGCTTCCAGGAACTATGTCTTGGATTTATTCAGTGGCAATTTCTGAAGCTGCAGCCCCTGGTTACAATCCAAGAGACAAAATCGAATACTACACATGGATCAAGTGGGTTCTAAACTACGCCAAAAAACAAGGTATGAAGTTTAATGATGTTTCATTAGTTGGTTACTCTTACGGCGGGTTATTAGCTGGCTTTTTAGCTCCTTATGATTTGGCTCAAGACCTACCACTTTTCAAAAAAGTGATCATGATCAATCCTGCTATGGATCCAGATTTTGGTCTAAAAAAACTTGATGCTCTTTACGATCAAGGAAAAAGCATCGCTGAATCTCGCAAAATTGGAGTTCGCGTGGCTACTTACGAGGCCGCGCTCAGCACTCAACCGACAGCTGACCCTGTTACAGCTGTTTTTAAATTTATGAAACGGCAGCAGATTGATCTAACAGAAATTCAATGGCTGATTGGTGATTCGTTTCGTTTTAGTCTGCAAAATATTGTTTTAGGAACACAGTATGTTATCGATCGTGGAGTTTTGAAATCATCTTATTCAAAATTCAGTTTAAATAAACGTTACGAAGAAAGTCAGACAATTAATTTTTCTCAGTATATGTATAAAATTGTTATAGCCTCTCTTCCTCCGGAAGAAAAAACTAAAGACACAAATTTTGAATCGAGTTTTTATTCACAACTTGAAAACTTAAAAAATGATTCTCGTGTTTTTATTTTTGAAAACACAGATGATTTTATTGTTAAACCCTCAGACATTGATCTTTTACGACAAAATTTTAGCGAAAGACTATTTTTATTTCCATACGGTGGCCATTTAGGTAATGCTTTAGCGCCATCGCATGTTGAACTTTATTTAAATGTCTTAGCTCTTTAGTTTGTAAAAAATAATTTATAAAAACAGATCAAAAAGGACTACCCCTATGAAAATCAAAGCTGCTGTTGCCTGGGGACCAGGCCAACCACTTAAAATTGAAGAAATTGATTTAGAATTACCAAAAGCCGGTGAAGTTCTTATTAAAGTCATAGCCACTGGGGTTTGTCACACTGATGCATTCACGTTATCTGGTGATGATCCTGAAGGGCTATTTCCCGTAATCCTTGGACATGAAGGCGGCGGTATTGTTGAATCTGTCGGTGAAGGCGTGACGACCCTCAAAAAAGGCGATCATGTCATCCCACTTTATACTCCTGAATGCGGCACTTGCAAATTTTGTACATCAGGAAAAACCAATCTTTGCGTGCGTATTCGTGCGACACAAGGAAAAGGTCTTATGCCCGATGGCACATCACGTTTTTCTAAAGACGGAAAAATGATTCATCACTACATGGGTTGTTCAACATTTGCTGAATACACAGTGGTTCCTGAAATCGCTTTAGCTAAGGTGAATCCGAAAGCTCCACTTGAAAAAATTTGTCTGTTAGGTTGCGGTGTGACCACAGGAATTGGCGCTGTACTAAATACTGCTAAAGTTGAAAAAGGCGCTACTGTTGCCGTTTTCGGTCTAGGTGGAATCGGTTTATCGGTTATACAAGGTGCAAAAATGGCCGGAGCTTCACGCATTATTGCTGTTGATATCAATGATCAGAAATGGGAAATAGCCAAAAAATTTGGAGCCACTGATTTTGTGAATCCAAAAAAATTCAATAAACCCGTGCAACAAGTGATTGTTGAAATGACTGAATGGGGCGTTGATTATTCTTTTGAATGTGTTGGACATGTCGATTTAATGCGTGCAGCACTAGAGTGCGCGCATCGTGGTTGGGGCCAATCAATTGTGATCGGTGTGGCTGGGGCTGGACAAGAAATTAAAACCAGACCTTTTCAATTAGTCACAGGTCGTGTTTGGAAAGGTTCAGCGTTCGGTGGTGTTAAAGGCCGTTCTGAGCTTCCAGGCTTTGTTGAACAGTATATGTCTGGCGAGATCAATATTGACGATATGGTTACATATCAATTACCACTTGAACAAATCAACACCGCGTTTGATTATATGCACGAGGGAAAAAGTATTCGTTCCGTGATTTTATTCAATCACAAGTAGTTTTTCCCAAAAAAAAGATCACAGCAAATAGGTCACAACAGCAAGGGGCTTGATATTAAAGTTTTAAAAGAGCACAAATGTTTTAATGGAACTGTTCGTTTTCATGAACATGATTCATTTCTGACAAAAACAAAAATGAATTATTCAACTTATGTCCCTGATCGTAAAATTAAAGGCTGTTTAATTTGGCTGTCAGGTCTAACATGCACTGATGAAAATTTTATGGCCAAAGCTGGATCTCAAAAACATTTAGCTGAAGCTGGATTTATGGTGATTTGTCCAGACACATCCCCTCGTGGATTAAATCTACCCAGCGAACATGAAAGTCAAGATTTTGGATCAGGCGCAGGCTTCTACGTTGATGCAACAACTCCTGGCTATAAAGATCACTACAAAATGTACAGTTATATCACTGAAGAGCTTTATGATCTCATCATCACAGAATACCAAATGAAAAACAAAATATCTATTTTTGGTCATTCGATGGGCGGTCATGGGGCTTTAATTATGGGCTTGCGCGAAAAAGAAAAATTTAAATCTGTTTCGGCCTTTGCACCAATCGTAAACCCAATGCAAAGCCCATGGGGCAGAAAAGCTTTTACAGGTTATTTAGGCGATAACGAAGAGACCTGGAAAATGTATGATGCGACAGAGTTAATAAAATCAGGTGTCCATCGTTATGACCAGATCTTGATTGAACAAGGCAGTGCCGATCAGTTTTTAGCTGAAAGACTACTTACAAACAATCTGGTTCAAGCCAGCAATAGCTCACAACAAAAATTGAATGTTCGTTATCAAGAAAATTATGATCACAGTTATTATTTTATTGCGAGCTTTATTGAAAATCACATTCAGTTTCACGCAAGGCATTTGTAATATTGAATAAAACAATATAAAGCCAAAAACATGAAACTAAAAACGCTTTTAGAACAGCATCTCCAAAACGAACACCCCCAGCAGATTACAAATAATCTGGGGGATGCTTATCTACTACGAAACAATTGTGTTTTTAATGCCGTCAGAAAAAAAGTGTTAGCTTTGAGCTTTACCTATTCTAATTCATTTAATACAGATTACGTCGTTTTTGGCATGAGCCAACTTGAAAATATTTTAAAATCTAAAACAATCCCCTATTTAGATAATGTGACTTTGTTAGAAAGTTTTGAAAATAAAAACCCCATGCAAATTGTCTGGCAGCATCTGGAAAACAACTTACGACCCAATTATATTTTTCATGAATCTTGCCATGCCTTTGCCAGGTCTATCAGTGAAGATTTAAATTTGCTCTCAGACTACAACGATCAAAAAGAAATCTTGATTTTGATTTCGTTGATTGAGGAATCTTTCGCCAACACCTGCGAATTTATGGCCATAGCCGAGGCCAAAGACGCTATTCATAAAATATTTTTAAAGATGAATTCCTATTACGCCGATTTTGAAAATGTGGCAACTTTACATAAAGCGATTGAAAATCATCCTGTGAAATCTGTCTTTCAAATGATGATGCTCTCGTATCTTCATAGCAATTTTTTAACTGAAAAAATCAGTGAATTCAATTTTGACCAAATACTGCAAATGGCTTTTAAAGGCTCATCGCTAAAAGACAATCAGCAAATAAAAATTTTGCGGTCTTTGTCGAAAAAAGCTTTTGATTTAAACCCTGAGTTTCGTTATTCAACGACAGAGTTTTATTTGCGCATGAATGGCGTTACTCAGCCCCTAGAGAAAGCTTTGGATTATGATTTTATGGATTTAATACAAAAGAATATAAAAATACAAAAGTTAATAACTCAACTCTCTACATCACTTTTTCAAGCCAATTGAAAATATCTTTTTTCTGCCCGTACTGAATGGCAGTGATTTCAGAATACAATTGTTGGGCAATTTCGCCAGCTTGGTTATTGTTAATCACCATTTTAATTTGTTCATTTGCTAGTTCACCCACTGGTGAAATAACAGCAGCAGTGCCTGTACCGAAAACTTCTTTTAATTTTCCAGCTTCATGAGATTTTTTAACTTCATCTATTGTGATTGCTCTTTCTGAAACTTTGTACCCTAAGTGCTTTAACATTTGAATAGCGCATTCGCGAACTCCACCTGCTAAAATTGTTCCATTTAAGGCCGGGGTAACAATTTCATTTTCAAAAACAAAAAAAACATTCATCGTGCCGACTTCTTCAATTTTTTCATGATTCGTGTCTAACCAAAGGACTTGTGAATAGCCTTTTTTCTTAGCTACAAGGGCTGCTTTCAGGCTGGCCGCATAATTTGCACCGGCTTTCGTGAAACCTAAACCACCTTGGGCTGCGCGGATGTATTCACTTTCAATCCAAATTTTAACTGGATTTGATCCTTCAGAGTAATAAGAACCAACAGGTGACGCGATAATAAAAAATAAATAATCATCAGAAGGTCTGACACCTAAAAATGATTCTGTGCCAATGAGTGTAGGTCGTAAGTAAAGTGAAGACCCGAAAGCAGTTGGTACCCAGTCATGATCGGCTTTAACAAGTTCATGTAAAGCCTGAGTCATCAACTCAGTGGGTGGTGCTTCCATACAAAGACGATCTGCGCCCTGTTGTAAGCGTTTAGCATTAAAACTAGGTCTAAATAAAACAATGTCACCATTTGTTTGTTTAAAGGCTTTCATACCTTCAAAAAGAGTTTGGCTATAGTGAAGAACTGACGCACCTGGTTCTATGCTTAATGGGCCGTAGGATTGAATACGCGCCGAATGCCAACCTTGAGTTTTAGAGAATTGAGCTATAAACATATGGTCAGAAAAGTACTTACCAAAACCTAACTGACTAAAATCAGGCTTTACTTTGGGATGTTTCGTTTTTGAAATCTCAATTTTCATGCCTGTAGACATAGCTTATTAGATCAGGATTGGCTAACACAAAATAAAATTCAATCCTTAGATAGCTTACAATTTAACCAATATAATTGACCAAGTTCTTTTTTTAGGGAATCGTAAGTCGTATGAAAAAAAATCTATTTTTAACGCTCATTATAAGTCTGTTTTTTCAATCATCTATTACATTAGCTGACTACTTTAAAGTCATCGAAAAAACTTCGAATTCAACGTCAGAAATAATCAGTATTGAAGCTGTTAAATCACAAATCAAATACACGACACCTGAAGTTGTTCAAAATCTTCCTTATTTTTTAGCAGAATCAAGCCACCCACAGGATCAAAGTTTTTTTATTGAAACATTGAAGTCTGAATTAAATTCAAGAGAAAATTTATTTCTTAAAAAATTGGCTTTAACTAAAAATCTAGAATCAAAAGAACTTAAATCTGTCGAAGTCCGAAGTTTTGTGACAGACGGACCCATTAGTAACCGAATTCATTTAACAATTTTAGGTGATGGTTATACGCAAAACGAAAAAGAAAAATTTTTTGCAGACGCAAAAAGAATTACCGAAAATTTATTCACCGAATCAACTTTTGATAGTTATTTGCCGCTATTTCAAGTGCATGCGGTGTTTGTGGCATCTAATGAATCTGGGCTTGGAGACGGATCGCCAAAAGACACTGCCTTTGAACTTTACAGAACTCCGAAAGGTTCAAAACGTGCGATATATCCTGGTAATCAGTCGGCACTAGAACGCGCCCTAGCTTACGCTCCAAAAACAGATTACCCGATTGTTATAGCCAATGATGATTTCTACGGTGGTCTTGGCGGACGTTATGCTATTTCAACACGATCTGAAAAAAGTGGAATGATTGTTCTTCGTCATGAATTAGGACACAACTTCGGTAATGTTGGCGAAGAATACGATGGCGGACAAGTTTATAGTGGCGCTAATTCGTCATCTGATGCACGAGCTGAAAAATGGAGCCACTGGAGAAACGATCAATCGACCTACACATCAAGACTAATTGGCGGGTATTACTTGTGGCAAAATCTAAAAAATAATCCCTATAAAACAACTTTTCAAACTGAAACTGGTGAAACAGTGGGCTTAGAACTCAGTACAGTTGGCTGGTCAAGCCCTGATGATGTGACTGTCGCAGTTAACGGGAAAAAAATTGATTTAGGCGGAACATATCACAATGACCGTAATTTCTATATTATTGATGGCCTTGATGTGAATGAAAAAACCAACACTTTAGAAGTTAAAGAAAATATTCAAGATCAAGATAATGTTCTTGCGACAGCTTATGTGTACACTTATCCAAAAGATTATAATTTTAATGAATCAATTCTGGCTTCATTTTCGACGTATTCTGAATCAGGACGCAAAACATTCAGACCAACACACAACGGCTGCATCATGCGAAATATGATGGTTAAACATTTCTGTGCTGTGGATCAAGAAAACATGTGGCATCAGTTTTTAAAACGAATGACATTAATAGATGGACTGACTCAAACTGCAGATGCTGTTCAGTTAAATACACCGAACTTAGCAGGTTTAACTATTTCATGGTTTAATGAAAACAATGAAGAGCTGACTTTTCTTAGAAACAACAAAACTGTTTCTAAAAAATCCATTATTGATCGGGCTAAAAAATTAAAAGTCATTGTGGAACTGAAAACACCTGAAGTCAGAAAATACGATCAAAAATTTAAAACTGAAAAAACAATCAGTTTATAACTTGTATGTCTGATGAATCATCTGAAGTTAAAACAGAAAAACCCAAACGTCGTGTTCGCTATTCTGGTCGAAACCCCAGAAAAGCCAGTGAAAAATATAAAGAATTAAATCCTGAAAAATACGCAAGTGACATGGAAAAAGTCAAAAATCGCGGGGCGACACCTTTAGGTACCCACAGGCCAATATGTGTGAATGAAATTTTAGACATCCTAAACCCAAAGCCTGGTGAGATCGCCCTAGATGCAACTCTTGGCTATGGTGGGCATTCGTCGTTTATTTTGCCAAAGCTTCAACCCAGCGGAAAACTGATTGCCCTTGATCAAGATCCAATCGAACGACCAAAAACCGCGAAACGTTTACAAGCCTTAGGATTCCCAGAATCGACCTTGCTTGTAGGCGCGATCAACTTTAGCCAAACAAAAAAATTTTTAATTGAAAATCAAATTCCCAAAGTCGATATGATCTTAGCTGATCTAGGTATTTCATCAATGCAGATCGATGATCCAAACCGTGGCTTTTCGTATAAAACTGATTCGATATTAGACTTAAGAATGAATCCTGATACAGGCATCACAGCTGCTGAAGCTCTTACACAGTTAACTGCACAAGAGCTGTCACAAATTTTACGAGAAAATTCTGATGAAATGCGTTCAGATGTGATTGCTAAAGCTTTGGTTTTAGCTAAACCTAAAACCACTTTTGAAATGGCAGAAGTTTTACTAAAAACTATTTCTGGATTTTCTAAAAAAGTTCAAGAAGAACAAGGTGATTTACCGATCAGAAGAGCTTTTCAAGCTTTGCGTATTCACATCAATCAGGAATTTTCAGCTTTAGATCAGTTTTTAAATGATTTACCGACTATTCTAAAGCCAAATGGTCGTATTGCTATACTGACATTTCATTCTGGTGAAGATCGCAGGGTTAAAAAATCATTTCAGCATTTTTATCGAAATCATATTTATAAATCGATTGCTGAAGAATTTATTCGCCCTAGTTTTGACGAACAACGCAACAATACCCGCTCTAAATCTGCGAAATTACGCTGGGCTAAGATTTAACAACTAAAAATGACTTCAAATTTGTTTTTTCTTGCGGACGTTCGAAATCCATAGATGGCAGAATGCAATTAATTTCTAAGTTTGGAATTATCAGTTTCTTTTGAATTTTTTCAAATGCTTCTTTCAAATCATTGATGTAAAATTCTTCATGCTGTGTCGAAAATAAAAGTTGGCCGTTCTGATTTAAAGATTTTAGGCACATCTCTAATAAATTTTCTAAATCTTTTTCTATTTTAAATAACCCTTTTTCGCGTCGGTAAAATGATACTGCATCGCAAATGATCAGATCAAAACAGATTTTTTTCTGCGCGCACTGCTCTAGATAAACCAAGCTATCACGGCATAAAAACTTTATTTGTTCAGACACAAGTTGATGCTCTTCAAACGATTGTTTGCTGCGATTAAGTAAGCTTTTCTGTATTTCAACCAGTGTGACTGTCTTGGCATGGCCTTTTGCCGCAGCCAGAGCCATCGTCCCCGTATTTGAAAATAAATTAAGAACAGTCTTGCTCTCAGAATTTCTTAAAATCCAATAACTTTGTAGTCGTTGGTTTAGTTTTAAACCTGTTTCAGTCAGTTTTAGTTTTTCATCGTTTGAAGCTAACTGCTGCTGATTATTATGAATTAAAAGAATCGGTTTTTTAATATAATCTGAAAAATATTTAATTTTTTGGGCATCTTGCGCTGTTAATAAATCTTTAGACCAATTTAAAATACACTGATCCCCAAACTGATCAAGTGTATACCCTGGATCGTAGGATTGGTTCAAATTATGAACCAATCTGATTTGACCAGAAAAATGAGCGCCAAATAGTCTTTGTCTGCGATCATATTCAAAAAATAATTTAGCTAAAAAAATATCATTTAATAAATCTAGTTTTTCAAAATAAGTTGGCAATCTTGATTCAATTTTAATTCCGTTAGGAAATTCAATCAGTTGATTATGTAAACATAAAAAAGGATAAGGCTTTCCATTGTATTTTTCATCACCCAGTAAAGATAAACCAGCAGCTTCAGCATGAATTCGAATTTGATGGTTACGTCCCGTGTGTGGATGTGCTTTCCACAAATGATAACGATCTGATTTTTTAAAAAATTGAAAATCCGTATTGGCTACTAGTTCACGACCTTTATGAATAATCACTTGATCAATATGACGAGTATTTGCCGTTGATGATTTATCAGTTACAAACCAATAGGTTTTTTTCACCTGTCGGTTAAAGAAAAAATCGGCATACTTTTTTGCCGATTCGGCTGATTTTCCAAAAATCATCACTCCAGTTGTTGTCTGGTCAAGCCTATGAATAATATGTAATTTGCTGCCCCGGTTTTTTTCATAGATTTCGATTAGACCATCTTCAATAAATGTGGAATGTTCTATCTTTGAATCATTGGTATGAGCATTAAAACCGTGGGGCTTATCGATAGCGATAATATCACTATCTTCATAAATTACGGCTAATAAAGGATCATGTAATCGTAAAAAGTTCATTGAATTTTGAGTATGAACTTGATCTTTTAAAATGGAAATAAAATTGATCAGCTTATTCTTTTTTTCATCCCAAAAAGCTTAAATCCAATCAGCTAAAGTTAAATGCGCCATGTTTTTAGCGGTTCTGGCCTTTTCGCAGCGATCGTTTTTGATTCCATTTTCAAAACTGGCCTGAAATTCGCGACAGGGGCTGGGTCTATGATCGTAGATCTGACATTGAACTTTAACGCCGACTTCTCCCTTTAGTGATCCACAGTGAGGGTCTTTCTGAGTCGTGCCGATCATTGCTGAATGATGAGGTGAGACTTTCACGGTTAAAGCTTCTGGAACGGCATGACTTTCAGATAGTGTTTCTGACCAATGAAATGAAACCCGAAAATACGCGCAACAAGCTCCACAATTTTGACAGGGATGATTGATCATTCCCCAGCGTAGGCTACATTGATTGGTATCTAAAGCTAATTAATTTTTAATGAGACCACTTTCAAACAGCAACTTCTGGCTAGATACGCTAGGAAGCTCAGAAACCATTTTTTTAACTAAATATTCAAAATGTGCAATAGCTTGCTCTTTTCTTTTTTTGTCAGAACTATCCAGCCCGTCAGCTAATTCACGCCATTCACTTAATGTTAGTAAATGCTCTTGTAATGATTTTGTAAACACATCGGCCCAAGTGGGCTGACTGAA
>JAYSQO010000067.1:0-4383 GCA_043721535.1 Bdellovibrio sp.
AAGAAGGGCCTGAATTATCACGTGAAGAACGACAAAAATTAGTTAAAGAAGTTTTAGAAGAGGCTTTAGGTTTAGGACCGCTTGAAGATATGTTGGCTGATCCTGCCATCACAGAGATCATGGTCAACGGCGCCAATCGTATATTTATTGAAAAAGCCGGCAAGGTCCAATTAAGCGGCGTCAAGTTCACATCGAACGATCACTTGCGACGAATCATTGAACGCATTGTTACACCATTAGGCCGACAAATTAATACCTCTTCACCCTATGTTGATGCCCGATTAAAAGATGGCAGTCGTGTGAATGCTGTCATCGAACCTTTGTCATTGGATGGACCTGCATTAACTATTCGTAAATTTAAAAAAGGCGGAATCTCTGCTGAAAAATATGTTGATTATGGCAGTATTACTAAAAACATGTTGGATTTTTTAAAAATTTCTGTTGAATGCGGATATAACATTGTCATCAGTGGTGGTACTGGATCTGGTAAAACATCTTTATTAAATATGATTTCTCAGTTTATTCCCGCTAACGAACGCGTCATCACAGTCGAAGATGCGGCCGAATTACAATTACAACAAGAACATGTGGTGCGTTTAGAAACGCGTCCTGCATCTATGGAAGGCAGTAACGCTGTCACTATCCGCGATTTAATAAAAAATGCTTTACGTATGCGGCCAGATCGAATTGTAGTCGGTGAAACACGCGATGGCGCTGCTTTAGATATGCTTCAAGCCATGAACACAGGTCATGATGGCTCAATGACAACGACACATGCGAATTCACCGCGTGAATGCATTGCACGTTTAGAAACACTGGTGATGATGTCAGGTCTTGATTTACCAGTGCGTGCGATTCGCGAACAAATTTCTGGTGCTGTTGATCTTATTGTTCAAATTGTTCGAATGTCTGACGGTAGTCGTAGAGTCATCAGCATTACTGAAGTTGTTGGCATGCAAGGTGATATTGTTACACTTGCTGAAATTTTTCGCTTCAAAGAAACAGGCTATGATAAAAACAGAAAAGTTTTAGGACAGTTTCAAGCTACTGGAACTGTTCCTTCGTTTATACAAGAAATTAAAGATCGCGGTGTCCATATCCCGATGGAAATCTTTTCGAATGAAAGTTCTTCCGCTAAAACAGTTTCAGCCGCACCAACGAATCCTCCGCAAGGAACTAATCCAAATAAAAAAGCAGGATAGTGCATGGATGGAATAATACACATTTTCAAACATGAATGGCTTGTATTTCCACTTTTTGGAATTCTCGTATTTTTTATAGTCTACAAAAGTGCCGATAAAGTCGTAGATACTTTTATTAAAAAAAATGCTGATAAAAAATCACAAATTTTAACTCATATGCGACTTTTAGGAATGGACGCGAACGATAAAAAAGTAAATCTTTTGCTTATATTATCCAGTTTTGGTTTGGGTTTTTTGTTTTTTCTTTTATTTTGGCCCGAAGTTTCAATGGGTCTATTTATGGGAACATCGATTGGTATTGCTGGTTTTCAGATTTTACCTATAGCTTATAAAATTTTATATGAAAAGCGCTGTAATCAATTTGTTGAACAAATGGTTGATGCATTAACCATTATGGCCAATGGAATTAAATCAGGCACAAACCCTCAGCAAGCCATGCAAAGAGTCGTTGAAATCATGGCTAACCCGATTAAAGCTGAATTTTCACAAGTCATAACACAAACCCAATTTGGTCAAAGTTTTGAAGAAGCCTTAAATGATTTAGGTGATCGTATACCACGACCAGATGTACAAATGTTTGTGACTGCTATCAATATTCTTAAAGAAACTGGTGGAAACTTATCAGAGACATTTCAAACGATTGTTTCAACGATTCGTGAACGTCAAAAACTAGAAAAGAAAATCTCAGCTATGACAGCCCAGGGCATTATGCAGGGAATTATCGTTTCTTGTATTCCCTTTGTGATGGGAATCATTTTTTTCCTGATTGATCCTAATTACATTAAGCCCATGTTCAATACCACCCTAGGTCTAGGCTTACTCGCCGTTATGCTAGGACTGCAAATTGTAGGTGGAATCATCATCAAGAAAGTTGTTACAATAAAAGTCTAATAGATATTAAACATGAGGTTTAAATTATGAAGACTTTGACGTATCTCACACTAGGATTAACACTCATTTTCTCGAATACCACTTTAGCTTTGGTAGATATGAATAACGCTGGCTATTCAAATGCTTGGGTTGATTTAGAAGTCCCCGGCACTGGCTACGACATGAGAGTCTTACGCGCTTACAAAAGCAGAACTATTTTTAATGGCATGTTTGGTTTTGGATGGTGTTCTGATTTTGAAACTAAATTAGAAGCTACATCTGAAGGCCGAATTAAAATTTCTGAATGCGGTGATGGTCAAGAAATTATTTATTCAACGAATGAACTTTCTAAAAAAGAAGTTGATCAAACTATTGCAAAAATTATTTCTAAAATGAAGGCTGATAAAAAATTCAGTTCAAGTAGTGCAGACTACTGGTCAAAATTATCAACTCAATTACTAGAAGATGGTGATCTTAGATCAGGCTACTCTAGACAGTACGGATTCGCTGTTCCTGTTAAAGAAAATCAAAAATACTTAGCTAACGGTAAAGAAGTTGAAAATGTTGTTTTTAATAAAACTCATTATACACGAAATTTACCAGATGGTAGCTCGCAACGTTTTGATTTAGAAGGTCGTTTAACTTACAAATATGATAAAAACGGAAACTTTCTAAAGTTTACATATCAAAAAGATCTCATCACAGAAGCCCAAGACAATAACGCCAGAAAATTGACATTCAGGTACTTTCCAAATAAAAAAGTTCAGCGTGTGACTGGTCCTAACGGATTAATGAGTGAATACAAATACAACCAGCAAGAAGATTTAGTTTGGAATCGAAATGCTTGGGCTAAAAAAGAAACTGATACTTATACATATGAATATAATGAATTTCATAATTTAACAAAATCAACATGGCCTGATAAATCTTTTATCGCTATCAAATACGACAATGTTAAAGACTGGGTGACTAATTTCACAGATCGTGACAAATGTGTTGAAAATTATAAATACGAAGTTTCATCTACGAATCCAAAATACAATTACTGGTCAACAGCAACAAAAACTTGCGGTAAAAAAGTCATGGCCAACAACAGATATGAATTCTGGCATAAACAATTACCAAATGGCCAGGTTATCTTATCGCGTGTGCAAACAAATATTAGCGGAAGCGTTCGTGATATCGTGTACCATGAAGTTTTTGGTAAACCGATCACGATTAAAAAGAATGATGAACGCGTTGATTTTGAATACTACCCAGATGGCTTAGTAAAAAAGAAATCAACTGCTTACAGCCGACTTGAATACGCGTACGATTCATCAATTAAAAGAGTGGCTTCAGTTAAAACAGTTTTCTTGAATGAAAAAGGTCAACCAACAGCTAATAAAATGACTTCGTTTAAATATGATGGAAAAGGTAATCTGACTTACGCTGAAAATTCAGACGGACAAAAAATCACAATGTCATATGATACTAAGGGCCGCATTCAAACAATCACTGACCAAGCTAAAAAAATAGTTAAAATCGATTACGAAGAGCGCTTCGGTAAGCCGTCAACTGTCAGCAGACCGGGTTTAGGCACGATTATAGTTAGTTATAAGTCTAACGGTGATATATCTAAAGTCGACAGCAAAGATGGGCCTACAGTCGCATCACAGGTTGCCAGCACGTTTAATAATTTGTTAGATGTGATTGCACCAGCAACACAAGAACTTTATTTATAAAGGGTTTTATATATGAAAATGATCAATTTATTCTTAATTTCTTTATTAGTTCTTACAGCCTCAGTAGCTTCTTTTGCAGAGGATGCTTTTCCGAAAGGCCGCACATCAGCAGTTCATGCTGGTGATGGCAACGATCCAAACGGTGACGGTGCAGTACCAACAGCAAACAACCAATCTGGTTACACGAAATCCGGTAAAAACCCTTCTGAGCAAGTTCCTATTTGTGAACACTGCCAAGATAGCCCGGTTCTTTTAACTGACTCTAAACGAATTGCTGGACCGAATTCAGGTTTATCTAAACCTTCGCAATCACCTTCAAGCAATCAACAATCTGATCAGTAGATTCTCCGTAGTTTATTGTTTGAAACTTAGGTTTACAGACTTGCATAATTAAAAAGTATTTTCAGTTATTCTAAGGTCTTCATTTAGGTATCGGTCACGTTTCTAAATCGATCACCAACCACAAGTCGTAGTTTGTCTGTTTTTTCAAATCAACTTCGCGTTAAGTCCACAGTATTTGCCATTCGGCTAAAGACAATCCCCTTAGGCGGTTCTTTTTGTAGGGTATAATACCAAGGGCTTCTTTT
>JAYSQO010000068.1:0-11232 GCA_043721535.1 Bdellovibrio sp.
ATAATCGGCATCAGATTCTAATTTTCTATCTTTCGATGCACATATAATGGCCTTAATCAATTCGATACACCCTTCATGATTTTCTCAACTTTTCTAAGATCTTGTTCCGTGTCAACAGAAAATGAGATGTGATTCGTAGGCACCATTCTAACTTTTTGGCCGTTTTCTAAAACCCGTAACATATCAATCGATTCAACGATTTCTAAATCAGTCGGTGACATCTTGGTGTATTCAATTAAAAAGTCTCTTTTAAATGGGATAACACAAACTTGCTTTCTCATGTTCACATTTTTAATTCGTACAGTTGTAGGGATAGGTTCTCTTGAAAAATAAATAGCATTAAGTGCTGTATCACAAACGACTTTAATACAATTTCTATCATTAAATTCTTCTGTAGTGCTTATTTGTCCCATCAAATTAGTCACTTTGATAGTTGAATCAGTAATCATAGGCAGTACAGCCTCAGTAATCATTTCAGCTTGAGTCATAGGCTCATCACCCTGAACCATGACTATTATGTCGTATTTAGTTTTATCTAATTCCTCTAGCTTTAAAAGGGCTTCTGCACATCTATCTGATGCTCTTTCGTGTTGATCACTTGTCATTATGGCTTGACCATTTATGCTTTGAATATACTCAGCGATTTCAGTATCACATGTAGCTACGATAACTTTTGTTAATAGTTTACATTTTTTAACATTTTCGTAAACATGACCAATCATTGGTCGTCCTAGAATTTTGGCCATTGGCTTGCCAGGAAATCGACTACTTCCCATTCGTGCTGGTATTATTGCTAATATGTTCATTGTTAAAATTTCTCCATTTTTGCCCAGTTATAAAACTTCGCAATTCCACTTTCTAAAGATTCTGTTTTTTCAATTTTTAAAATATTTTTCATCAAATCATTATTAGCATAAATACCCGATTGATCCCCTGGCGTTGTTCCATTAATATAAAAACTAATTTCAGGATCTTGTTTAATAATTAGCTGAACAAGTTTATGCAGCGTTGTTTTTGCACCGGTAGCTATGTTAATTTTTAAGAATTCAGATTGATTAACTTCAGCCGCTTTAAGCCAACTATTGACGACATCATCAATAAAGACAAAGTCTCTAAATCGATCAAGACTACCTTTGATTTCTATTTTTTTATTTTTAATAGCTTGAGCAATAAAAACACTGACCATACCTTGTCTTAAGTTATTCATATCTTGCCCAGGACCGTATACATTGAACATACGCATAGCTATTGCTGGTAATTGTTTATTATAAATTTTTAAGTATTCTTCTGAGGCTAATTTACCCACGCCATAACAAGATAAAGGTGAACACTGGACTGATTCACTGATTGCTTTATCTTCCACCGCGCCATATACGGACATCGAGCTAGCGTACACAATCTTTTCACTTTTATTGAGGATGCCATATTTAATTAAATTGAGCGTTGAGATCGTATTTTTTTCTAAATCTAACATCGGATTATCGAAGCTGATCTCACCTGAAGATTGACCGGCTAAGTGTAGTATTTTTTCACAACCTACGGGAAGACTGTTAACGCTATCTTTTTCAGTCAGGTCCAACTGAATAAATTCAATATTTTCTGGTATATTTTTTTTTGAACCAGTTGATAGATCGTCTACTCCGATGACATCAAAATCTAAATCTGCAAACTTTTTTGCGACTTTCGAACCAATAAAACCAGCCACACCTGTAATTAAAATCTTTTTCATTTATTATACTTTCGTTAATACTGCCACCAAAGTGTCACAGTAACCTGTATTAATCAGCGATTGCTTATACATATT
Organism: Bdellovibrio sp.; assembly: GCA_043721535.1. Taxonomy (GTDB): domain Bacteria; phylum Bdellovibrionota; class Bdellovibrionia; order Bdellovibrionales; family Bdellovibrionaceae; genus Pseudobdellovibrio. The sequence goes on from JAYSQO010000068.1 coordinate 1,805, forward strand.
ATCTAAATCTGATCCTAATTTTTCGCTAAAACGGTTCATCCCACCTGGCTTTCGATCGCGGGCCCAGATCATATGATTAGATAAATCGTATCTTTGATCACGCATGATTTCATATTTACAACCCACTTTTTTTAGTAAGTAGTCTAACGATTTTTCTGTGAAGTACCATGGATGAGCTATTGACCAATAGAAATTTTCAAATTCAGGGATATTATAGATAGTGTGTAGCGGATCAGCAGCGTTAGGTATTTCAAAAACAATTTGGCCATTTTTGTTTAATAATTCAAGCTGATTTTTTAAAAAAGATACAGGCTCTGAAATATGCTCTAATACAAAAAAATGCATAATCAAATCAAAGGTTTTAACTTCGTTAGATTTCATCATTTCATCATGTGAACCAAAGGTTTTAATTGATTTTTCGTTCAAATAGGATCTAAAAATACCCGAAGGCTCAATACCTACACAGTTATGACCTAGCGCTATCATCGGATTAAGCATAAAACCAGATGAACAACCATATTCTAAAATTCTTTTTTTGCCTTTTATCAAATTAGCTAAATAATTCATTCGTCGATTTTTAGTTTCTTCGTTAGCTTTGATATGCTCTTCAACTTTTAACCAACCCCCAGAATCACCAGATCTGGAGCTCATAAATTTTTCAAATTCTTTATTGTAAAAATGAGCTTCTTGCTCTTGGCTAAGTCTTGGATGCATATAATTCACATCACAACTGCGACATTTAAAAAATGCATGTTTATTATCATGATCTCCAAATACATGTCTAGTCACTACGGCGTGATGGTTTGATTCTGATTTACAAAGCGGACAAGATTGCGGCACTGCCATTTTATTTTCCTATTTCAAAAGTGGGTTCTGAGAAGCTTCAACTAAAAAAACAGAATCAATAGAATAAGCTATAAAATTAAATCCTTCGGCTATTCTCTTTTTCAAAGCCTGTTGATCAGGTTGCACCACATGAATTCCTAGCCCAATATTTTTTTCCTGCGTCTGCTTAATGATTTCTTGAAGTGCTAAATTAAACTTTGGACTATCAAAGTCTCCTAAAACTCCTAAAGAAGCAGATAGATCATATGGTCCAATTAAAATGGCATCCAAACCTTCAATCGATAAAATATCTTTTAGGTTTTCTAGTCCTTTTTGAGTTTCTATCATCGCAATAAGTAACGGTTGTTGTGCCTCATCCATGTAGTTTTTAAAATATTTACCAAACAAATTAGCTCTCGAAAATCCTACACCACGACGGCCACTTGGCGGCCAACAGCATTGCGATTTTATGTTTCTAAGTTGCTCTGATGTTTCAACCATAGGAACAATAACTCCACCAGCCCCAGCGTCTAAAGCTTGCTTACAGTCTTTCGCAGTGCCTTCAGCTAGACGAACTAACGAAACGGACTGCTTCATCTCTAAAGCTCGAAATAAATCAGCTAACTGTGAATGATTAATACCGCCATGTTCTAAATCAACAGCCACCCAGTCATAACCTGCATCACCCATAATTTCTGCTAGACTTGAATTCGGTATCTGCATCCAGCTTCCAATAGAGACTTGTTTTGATTTCAGTTTAGTTCTCACATGCTTTATCTTACTTAATCTATCCATGAACTAACCTTTCAAAATAAATTGAGGCGTAATCGTTTTTTAAATTTATGTTATATTCTGTTAATCTTAAAATAAAAGAGATTTGGTTATCTTTAGCAGCCAATAAGTCTGCCGAGGAATCACCAATCATGCAGGCTTTTTCTTTACTAACAGCAGTTTTATTAAGAATATCTTGAATCACTTTTGATTTAGTATTTGGATAACCAAAAGCTTGTATAAACAAATGACTAATATTTAAATGTTGTAAAATTTTTTCCATTTCAGCCTGTGGTGTAGCCGTAATTAAATACATTTTCTGATTTTTATTATATTCAGTAATGTATTCAACAACGCCGTCTACCCATTTTGAATGAACAACTTTATTAAAAACTAACTTTGCATATTGATCAGCGAAATCGCCAACCGTTTTTTCATTCATATCTTTCAGCCCAGACCATTCCATGTACAAAGGTATCTTTTCATATCTAGACATCCCTCCGTTGGATTCATGGTGTATTTTAATTTTGTTTTTCACTTCAGGGCTAGAATCTTTAAATAATTCAACAAAGGCTTCTGTTTTGGCATAAACGGAATCCTTAATGACACCATCAAAATCCCAAAACAAAATCTCAAATTTAAGAAGGCTCTGAATAGTCGAAGTCATGTTTTATATTCTACTCCAGATTTGGTTGTAACAAATTGTACCGTCAAACATATCAGAATGCTTTTTATCGATCATCGTTAAGCCAGCATCTTTTAGGTACTGACTTGAGTCAGCTGACTGCTTTTGAAATTCTTCGTTGATTTCAATGATAACACCTTTGACTACTTTTAATACCTCATGACCACCCTTAAGAATTAAATGTTCGATCCCGTCTACATCCATCTTGATGTAGTCTGGTTGTGGTAATTTTAATAGAGCTACAGCATCATTCATTGAAAGGCCTAAAGTTTTAAATTCAAATATTTTTTTAATTTGTGACCCATCATGCGTATATCCCTGCTCAAAAGTTGACAAGGCTCCGCCCCACTCTGTCGTTGTCATTTTCAAGTTAGCTGTTTTAGTTCCATCACTTAGTGCAATCGGCAAAATAGTAATTTGATCAACTAACTGATTTATGAATATATTTCTGGATAACAATTCTAAATTAAACACAGATGGCTCGAAAGCATAAACTTTACAGTTTCTAGCCTGAGCTGCATAACAACTATATAAACCAATATTAGCGCCAATATCCCATAGAATTGCATTTTTCTCTATCCCATCAATCCAGGCCAAAGTTTCTGGTTCTTTCGTAGCAAATGATTTAATCCGAAAATGGTTAAGTCCGTTCGGGACGACAAAGTTCAATTTATTATTTTTATAATTAACTGCTTCGACAGTGTTCATAGCCTGCGATAGTAATTGTTCCAAAACATATCGGCCAACTTTATTTTTTTTAAGCACGGATGTGAAATAACCTATCGCTTTAAGCAATATAGATTTAATCAATTTTTTCATTATTTAAATTTCTCCTGAATTTTAGCGCCTGAATTTTTAACTTCATGAATTAACTGAAGTAGTCCTTGTCCTAAATCGACATGCATCGGCGAAATGTATTTACGACCAAGCTTTGATTGGTAGGCATAAGGCGTGCGAACATAGTGACCCACATAATCTTTATTTTCAAAATGAACTTGATCTTTAAGACCCAAAATTTCAGCTAACATTTTTAGTAAATCTTGAACACGCATAGGTTCTTGACCTGTAAGCGTTACACTTTGATTACAGAAATCTTCACCTAGCGAAACAACACTGGCTTTTGCTGCATCTTGCACATGAATGTATTCACGCAAAGAATCTGCATTGCCTTGGTAATGAATCAAACCTGTTTCTAGAGCTTTTTTGACAACATTGAATAAACCATTTTTTGCATCAGCGCGCGGGCCGTATAAAGAACCATATCTTAAAATCGTGTAATCTAATCCAAATAAATTTTTATATTCTTCGACATAAGATTCGGCTGCTTGTTTTGAGCAGCGATAAAATCCGCCTTCACGACTAAATACATAAACTGTACTAGCATACAGATATCTTTTTACTTTATTCAGGCGGCAGGCCTCCAATATGTGTCCATTACCTAAAATATTAATATTCATTGTTTTAAGAGGCTGATTAAGGGCTTCATTAATATCAGATAGTGCTGCAAAGTTATAGACTGCATGTGCGCCAACTGTTGCTTTTTTAACGGCTTCTGAATCTAAGATGTCACCAACTATCATTTCTTGTTTGTCATTAATCCATGGTGATTTCACAGTGTCGAATATTTTAACATCATAACCAGCTAGTGTAAGCTCGTCAGCAACATGCGACCCTAAAAACCCACTGCCACCAAAAACAACTATATTTTTTTTGCTCATGATTTTTTTCCTGCTTTATGTAAATCATATTCACTTTGCGGAACTAATGATTTTAATTTTTCTTTATTAAAAAAACGAATCACTTCTTCCGTGGCTTCTAGTTCCATTTTCTCACGACAATCCACCGACATCGATCCCATATGGCTTGTTAACAAACAAGATTTCAAATCAGTTAGTAAACCTTCGTAGGGTTCATTTTCAAACACGTCAATTGCGGCACCCGCTAAGTGACCAGAAGACAGAACTTCAAATAATTCTTGTTCGTTAATTATTCCACCACGTGATGTATTAATCACTAAGGCATCTTTTTTAAAACTTAAAAGTTGTTTTTTAGTTATTAAATTTTTAGTTTCGTAATTCAGAGGTAGATGAAGGGAAATTATATCTGCTTGTTGATAAATATTTTCTTTAGTCGACCATTCAGCATTTTTGACCAGCTGAATAGTTGGATCTTGAATCAAATCATTAATTAAAATTTTTCTAGCAGAAAATCCTTCGAGGTGCTTAGCGACTCTTTGACCAATACGACCATAACCAATAAGTCCAATCGTTATTTCTTCTATACGACGACCAAAAAGACGTTTCCATTTCTTCTCATGAAGATCCTTGTTAGCTAAATGAATTGAACGCAATAACGACAACATAAGTCCTAAAGTTAATTCGGCCACAGCCGGTGCCGGCGCATCAGGTGTGAAAGAAACAAGAACATTATTTTTTTTTGCGGCTGTTAGATCAACACCGTCAAGTCCAATACCAACACGTGATATAATTTTTAAATGATTCCCTTTAGATATAATGCGCTGACTGATTATTTCTGTACCTGCTATGATCGCTTCATGATCTTTTAACAACTCAAAAAGCTCACTTTCAGTGAGTTTTTTATTAAGTGGATTAATCGTGTAGCTAATATTATTGAGCTTCAACAAATCCAAAGGCTTGCTATTATTTTCCGCAAAAGGAACAGTTGTGATTAGTACCTTACTCATTTTGTAATCCCGTCATATTAAACTTTAAGACAACACTGTACCCTTTGGAAGTTATTACTCATGATGTTGCCTAGCAGCAGAATTACAGTTTTTTCGTCTCTGTTAGCTGTGAATATATTCGTAGGCCTCTTGATCAAAAATGAAAATCAAATCATTAAGTAACAGCAAAGGATAATCAGCAGGTGTGGATGATAGTTTATAGGTGTTTCTAAAAGCCATCCCTTTCATCTTACCAATAACAAGCACAACTTTGCATTGAAACTGGTTAATGAGTGGTGCTGTTATAGAAATTCTGTCCTTAAAAGGGGGCGGTCCCTGAGTATAAATATAGCCACATTCTGTCGACTGGAGTGCTTTTGAATTCGGAAAAAGCGAGGCCACATGGCCGTCATCACCCAAACTGAGTAAAATAATATCAAATCGACCTGGTAAGATACCAGAGTATTTACGAGCCGAATCTTCAAACTGACCTGAATCTGTATGAATACTATTCAGTCGGTAATCAGTGATGTTGGCTTTTCTAAAAGCTGACTCCACTAAGCTTGAATTTGTATCCGGATTTTTATTATCTAAACACCGTTCATCGCCAAAATAAAAAATAATATTTTTATTTTGAATACTTTTAAACCAATTTTCATAAAATAATTTAGCTGAACGCCCGCCCGTTAGAAAGAAATTACACTGTCCATATTCATTTATAAATGTATTGATTTCTTGATCAAGAAATTCACTTAATATAACAGTCCAACTTTTACTTTTAGATTCGACCAAGTGATTTTTATTCATTATGAATGCTGGCTCATTTTTTTAAAGCTAGGACTTTTATCAATTAATTCTTGATAACTACCTGAAGCCACTAACTGGCCTTGATTCATTTCAAAAATTATATCACAGTTTTTAACTGTCGATAACCTGTGGGCTACAATGATCAAAGTCACATTTTGATCAATCACATCTAAAGATTTCATAACCGACTGTTCAGTTGTATTATCTAAGGCACTTGTGGCTTCATCAAAAACAATCACCTGCGCGTTTTTATAAAAAGCGCGTGCGATACCTATTCTTTGTCTTTGACCACCAGACAGTCTCACACCTTTTTCGCCAATAATCGTTTCGTATTGATTTTCAGTTTGCAATATAAATTCATCTAACTGAGCCTTGCTAGCTGCTAATTTGACTTGCTGTAAATCAACTTGATCAGGCGCAACACCGAAGGCTATGTTTTCAATAAAACTGGCATCAGCTAAATGAATCATTTGGGGGACGTTAGCAATATTCTTCTGCCAAGATCTAATCACAGTATCAGTCAAAATTTTTCCATCAACTTCAATTTGCCCCTGATCAGGCTTTAATAGTCCCATCAGTATATCAGTGATTGTACTTTTACCGCTACCCGTAACGCCTACGAATCCAACGCGCGTACCTTTTTTAATAGATAGCTTAATATTTTTTAAAACGTTCTCAGAAGATTTTTTGCTGTAACTAAATGATATATTTTTTAGTTCAATAGAATTATTAAACTGCAGTGCAAGCGGTGTCGGCTCTAGAAATAAAGGATTTATTTTTTGATTCAATAACTGGACCGTGTCGTGAAGTGATGACTGATCACCTTGTATACTGGCCCATGATGTATACATTTGTTGAAATATAGGCAGCAATCTTTGGGCTCCTAAAGCAAATACACCCAGTTTAGGTAAGGCCTCTTTAAATCCGCCGTCTTGATTCACCAAAACAAATGCCATAACTGATATTAAAATTATACCCACTGCCTCCATCATAAATTTAGGACTAACGGATAAATAAATAATACGTCCCTTAGCTTCGCGCAAAGGCCTGTCAGCTTTTTTATAAAGATCACAAAAATAATTTTGATTTGAATCTAATAATATATCCCGAATACCCGATAATCCCTCTTGCAATAGCTTAATAGATTTTGTTTGCTGGATTGCAAAAGTATTACTTTTTTGAAGAAGTTCATTTTTAGTGAACCGACTTAATACTAAATAACTAAAACCAAAAATAATCGATGATGTAAGTGTAATGGCTGGATTTATGTATAATAATCCACCCGCTATCGTCAGAAATAAAATAGTGGAACTCATTAAAGCGACCACATGATACAACACACTAACAGCCAGGCCAACTTTTGAGGTAATAACTCCGATAACTTCGCTGCTGTTTCGTTGAACGTGCACACTATAGTCTTGAAAAAGTGTTCTTCGATAGACTTCAGCACTGAGATCAGAACCACAAGCATAGGCAAATTTAGTGCTCAATTTTAAAAGTAATAATCGTGCTAATGAGGAAACGATAATCGCCGTAATAAACGAAGCTGTAAAAAATAACCGGATATCATATAGGCTGTTCAGATTAAATAAACTGACTAGATACTTAATGAATTCAATTTTTAAAAATTCTTCAGATGATGCTAGCAAACTGATAAAAGGAATAATAGCGCCCAAGCCAATGACTTCTAAAAAAGCACTGATGATCATCATCAAAGTCAGAAACACGAATTGTCTTTTACGGCTATAAGCTAATCTTTCCCAAATGACTTTTAATGAGACTTTGATATTTTTTTCTGTCATGAATTAACCCAACTTAAAGGATGAAGTAAGTGCGTATGTTCTTTAGCGCCCAATTGACTTATTTGATTTAAAATGTCAGCTGATACATCTGTTTTAAAACTTGAAATATTTTTTTCTAATTGTGATACTGTCTCTACACCAATCAAAACACCGTGAATACCAAAAATATTTTTAACAAAGGCTAGCGCCAGATCAGCAATAGGCACATTGTGTTTTTTAGAAATTGTTTGCAGTTCAACTAGCTTAGGCTTTAAGGGTTGCAACACAGGAGGAAGACTTTCAATGTGTTTAAAGAACAGACCTTGCAGAAAAACTGAACGACAATATATTTTTTTATTAGCTCTAGCTGCTTGTTCTATCAATTTTATTTTTTTATCAGAAATATCAAATAAGTTAACTGGCAACTGAATGGCTTTAATCCAAGGGGTATTAATCGCTTTTTCTAATTCTTCAAGGGTGTAAACTGATGCGCCCAATCCCAAAGACTGCTGACTGATAAATTCAGAATCTATTTTTTCATTTTTAATTTGATCAAATTGATTAAAATCGTGAAAGAAAAAATAGCCTATCTTTTTTGCCTTAAGTGTGTTGATTGTTTTATTAAGGGCTTCATGTATTAGATCTTTGTTGATTTTTCCGTCCAGTTTAAATTTAGAATGAATTATAAAGTGATCATTTTTTTGATCTAAAACTTTTTGCAAAGTTTCTTCAGAATCGCCGTAACCTTGGGCTGTATCAATTTCTTGAATATTATTTTCTGAAGCTTTAAGAAGTATTTGTTTTATAGATTCTAAACTTGGCTTCCCGACAGTATTATTAATTCCATAAGCCATTCCAAACTGGGCTGCTCCAATGACAAGTTGTGCTGTTGGTTTTTCATTAAACGTAGTCAAATTTAACCGGAGTCCCTTTTTTTAAATCCGTTTTGGCAGGCTGACCTAAAAATAAATCAATATACTTTGTCGGAAGGCCTTTTCCAGGTCTTACGGCTCTGATATTTTTTGCGTTAAATAGTTCACCCTTTTTCATATCTTCAGCGATGTATAAAGAACGTCTAAATCCAATCGATTTCTTTTCAGATTCACCAATCTCAAATGATACTTCACCAATGGCCTGCCACGCTTTTTCAGATTCATCGACTAATAGTTTAAACTCTGCTGGCTCCATCGAGAAAGCTGAATCAACCCCGCCGTCACTGCGCTTTAATGTAAAATGTTTTTCTATCACTGTTGCGCCTAAGGCTACGCTAGCTATGGCTACACCCAGACCCATCGTATGATCAGACAGGCCTACTTCTGTTTTGAATGTTTGGCGTAAATTGGGTATTGTCATCAAATTAGCGTCTTTGGCAGTTGCCGGATATGCACTCGTACACTTTAATAAAATTAAATCTTTACAACCAGCTGACCTAGCTGCTTCGACAGTTTCTGCAATTTCTGCAATACTAGCCATACCCGTTGAAATAATCATGGGCTTCCCAATTTTTGCAATACTTCGAATCAATGGAATATCTGTATTTTCGAACGAAGCTACTTTGTAAAAATCCACATTTAAATTTTTCAAATAATCAACAGCCGTCTGATCAAATGGGGTACTAAAAAAAAGCATGCCTCGCTTTTCACAATGATCTTTAATTGGTTTATGCCACTCCCAAGGTGTCATGGCTTCACCGTAAAGGTCGTATAAAGTGCGACCAGTCCATAGGCTGTTTGTATCTCGAATTAAAAAATCTTCACTTTGCACATTCAATGTCATTGTATCAGGCGTGTAGGTTTGTATTTTAAGAGCATGTGCGCCAGCCTCTGCCGCTGCATCGATAATACTCAGAGCTCTTTCTAGAGATTTGTTATGATTT
>JAYSQO010000069.1:0-11122 GCA_043721535.1 Bdellovibrio sp.
GATTCTAAGAGCGGAATTTTTAGAAAGCTTGAAATCAGAAGTAATAAGTAAAACTTTAACTAGTAAATAAAATTGTAAGTACACAAAAAATCATAAACAAAGCATGAGCAAGAATAAGATTCACAACAAAAGTAAAAAGTGAGTGTTATAACCTAAACTGTTGTTAGCTATGAGTGAGAGGTACAAAGAAGTGACCTATACCCAAAAGTGAGCGATACCCACAACTTTTACGTAGAACAAGATCAATAAGGCATTTATAGCCTCTTAATCGATAAACCATTTCTAGCCTCTTAAACCTGTCATGTTCTACAGGTGTCTAACAATTTACGGATTCTCATGTTGAGACACTTATCTAAGCACTTGAAACCTCAAGGGCTTTTTTCATTTGTTGGATAAGGTGTTCTTGGCACAGCCTTCGCAATGATATCTGTATATAACAACGGATTAAAAAGAGAGGTCTATATGAAAAAAGTATTATTAATGATTGCAGCAAGTTTGGTAATGACTTCAAGTGCATTTGCAATGGGACATGCAGCAGGATGCCCACTTAAAAATTTAAATAAAAATCAATTAAGAAGCGATAATTCAACGAACTATAATTCGTTTTTAGCTTCGGCTCAGAAATCAGCTCCTAAATATCAAGGCTCAGGAAAATCAGGCGCACAACAGTAATTAGAATCTGTCCACATTATTGTCTTCAACCCCCAAATCAGGCTCTGACGATTCCCCCCTCGTCAGGGTCTGTTTTCTTTTTGCACTTACAACAGCTGGCTGAAAGTAATCTTTAGCATAATCATAACCTTGATAAATTAAACGAACCCCACCATGCGCCGATTCTCTGATAAAATCAGCGGTCGCTGAATGTTGTAGATAGCTATAGGCTTTATCTTCAATGGTTTCGTGGCTCATTTTAGTTTGAGAAAAAATAACAACTAAACATGAAAAAATAAAACACTTAATAACAAATTTGATTTCTTCCATATACTACTTTCATACAGCTATTGACCAAACTACTCTTCCATGTATTTATTTTAGCAAACCCCTGCGCTATGTAAACGTCACGGTAAATGTCAGGCCTAAGTCCTAGTCTTAAGAATAGTGTTTTGACTAAACTAGACTTAGACATATTTGCGACGAACCACATTTCATAAGATAATATAACCATGATACGCAGCATGATTATTCTTAGCTTTTTATTTCATTCTTTGGCCCTTTATGGTCAATTAAATTCTCCAACTAAAAATAGAAATCCCTATCCAGCAAAATATTATAATGCGACGGATGAAGCCTTAGCTATCAAAACTGTCACATTTGCTCCGATTTACGATAACACCAACGGAGTCTACAAAAAAGTTTTAGAGCCAGAGCTTAAAAAAATAATTACTGAAGATAAAAATTGGGCCTATTCAGATTATAAACTTTCGAAAGATGTACGAGCTGACGAATTCGACCAAAATTCAAGTTTAGTTCTTGAGGCTTTACAGCAATCCAAAGCAGACGCCATGATCACGTGTTTTATTATTAAAGGTCCTTTGGGTTTAACTCTGCAAATGAATTTTTACACCAAAGACGGTGGAGCTTTGCTGCTTAAAGAAGAATATCAAGATGCAAAAATCTTTGAGACTGAAAAAATAAAAGCAGTTTTGGCTCAGCTTTACATAACGATGAAATCAAAACTTCCGTATTCAGGTTTTGTGACTAGTCGCAGGGGCAATCAAGTCACCTTAAATGTGGGTGCTTCACAAGGTTTAAAAAATGGCGACACTTTAACTGTAGCTCAAGTTTTAAAAATCAATCGTCATCCTAAGTTAAATTTTATGGTTGGTGTAGAAAAAGAAATCTTAGGCAAAGTTGTTTTAAACCGTGTTGAAGAAGAAATCAGTATTGCGGATATTACTTTTGAAAAAGAATCAGGTGTTATCGGGCAGGGGAGCAAATTATTGCCCTTAGATTTTGTGAAATACCCCAGCTTAGCGGCGAATGACCAAACTTTAAAGGATGCCTACCCGAACGAAAAAAATCCCGCTGAATGGTTACCTGCACCCATCCCGCAATTCGGTAAATTTATATTTATGGGAGGATTCACTGATTTTTCTGACGACGCAGTACTCGCAACAAATACGAATATCAGGTCAGGCAGTTCACTAGCCCTGACATTTACATTGGGCGGAGAAATTTGGATCACACCGACAACTTATGGCAATGTTCAACTGAGCCAAATGTCATTTAAAGGTAGCAATGACTTGGCGGGGTCTGCGCCATCAAAATTAAGTTATTCAGTGAATAGAATGGATGCCCAGTTTGGTTATCGCTACTTAATAACAGGTGATTTCTGGGGGCCACAAATTTATACATCGTTTGATTACTTGTCGCACAATGTGCGCGTTTCAGATTCAAATCCAACTGCATTCACATCTTTTGAATTGTCTGGCTTTGGTTTTACAGCAGGTGGTTTGTTTCCGGTTACTGAAAAAAATGATGTGCATTTAGGAGCTCAAGCTAAGTTTTTAATCTTTGAAAACTTTTCTGAAACACCTGTTGATTCAGGTAAAGCGTCACCTAGTTTTTCTGAATTTAGTATTTATTCAACATACCAGTACACAACAAATATAAATTTAAAAGGGTCTATGACCTTTACAAATATCCAGGCTAAATTTGATGGCGGCGGAAACAAATCTCCACAAACTAGATCGTTAGATGAAAAAATTAATTCATATTTATTTGGAATAGAATATCTTTTTTAATGGATATTCTATTTGAAGACGATTACATTATCGGCGTTAATAAACCTTCTATGGTTTTATCACAGCCATCTTTTAATAAAGATCGAAAACCTATTAAGGATTTAGTCGAAGATTTTAGACCCGATCTAAAAAATAATCTTTATTTGCATCACCGATTAGATTTTGAAACTTCCGGTGTTTTTTTAATGAGCAAATCTAAAAAGGCTAATTCTCCGTTAACAAAAATGTTTCAAGAACATGCTTTTACAAAAATATATATCTGCCTAACCCGTCCGAATGATTTAAAGGCGGGTAAAAAGGTTGTGTGCACAGCTAACAACGAAAATGAATGGCTAATTCAAAATCATATGGCCCCAGCTAAAGACATGGTTAATCATAAACGCCGAATGATTTCAGTCAAAAGTGGAGGCTGGAAGGCTGAGACCGCTTTTAAAATAATTAAAACGACACCATTATTTCATTATATTGAAGCTATTCCTAAAACTGGCCGTACACACCAAATTAGACAACACTTACAAGAAAGTATGCGTTCGATTTTGGGTGACAATATTTATGGTGGTAAAAGCAGTGGAGTACCTAGACTGATGCTGCATGCACATAAACTTATTTTTAAACATCCGCTATTAGATACAACTGTTGAAATGATTGCACCTGTACCGCAGGATTTTATCACATTACTTAAATAGTTTTGTCTCGTTTTGAGACAGTGCACCTATTTTGCATTTCATATAATGTATGAAAACAATATTTCTAATCATATTGGCTTTAGTTAATACTCAACAGGTTCAAGCTGAACAAAACAGTACCTATTGTTTAGACGGTGGAGAACAAAATGGGGACATTCTTCTAGCTGAAGTCAGTAAGGAAGACAGACATCAATTACCCCAAAGTTTTAAGCCCCGTGATCTAGTCACTATCCCTAGTGAATATGTTTCTAATAACGGTGGGTCAGAACAATTAAGAAAACCTGTATTAGATGCTTTTATGAGTATGAACACTGAAGCTAAAAAAGAAAATGTCACATTAAAAATATATTCAGCTTACAGAAGTTTTGATCAACAGTGTGCGACTTACAGCAGTAAATTTAATAAATTCAAAAATAAATATTCTGGTGAAAGCCTACAAAAATATGTTGATAGCATCAGCGCAAGACCAGGCCGCAGCGAACATCAATTAGGATCAACATTTGATTTAGTTTACCCAAGCATTGGTAAAAAATTAGTTTATCCAGATATTAATAATCGCTGTCCACAAAATAAATGTGCTGAATACGAATGGTTATTAGTTAACGCTCATAAATTTGGTTTTGTGATGAGTTTTCCACGTCACCCAGATTCAGTTCAAGATATGAATCCTGTAACAAAATATATTTTTGAACCTTGGCACTGGCGATATATTGGTTTAGATAATGCCACTGAAATTTTTAATTTAGGTGAAAAACTAGGTCGCAGAATTTCTGTGATTGAATTTATAAAACATAAAAAAGGTGAGTTAAATTTAAGTTCTTTAATTTCTATTTCTGGTCGTAAGCCAGCTTCAGAAATCAAAGAATTAGTTATCGGTATGGGTGGTGATGTCAGTTTATCACGCGCTGGGACCCAACAACTTGATGCCACTGGCGCTGTTTATAATAGTTTTACAACTTGGGATCAGATGACACTGAATTTGAGAAAAATAACAGCTGGTAATGATTTTAATTTTTTAAATTTAGAAAGTGTCGTCACAGATCAGTTGATCCCTGTTATCGCAGGAAAAAAATGGCCACAAAAAAGTCACCCTGAAGGTGTTCGAAGCCTGCTCGAAAAAGCCAATTTTAATTTAATCTCGTTAGCGAACAATCATGCCTATGATTATGATCAAATGGGTATTGAAGAAACTTTGAAACATCTTAAAAAAATTAGAGAAAGTTCTAGAAATAAAATATATACGGCAGGACTTGGCACATTAAATGAGACGTTGTACCCAACTCTAATTGAACACAACGGGTTACGAATTGCTTTCAATGCCATTGGCATGAAAGGTGATGACTTACCATTCTGGGAAAAATCATGGAGGCCTGATCAATCGATGAATGGCATGTTATCAATTCGGCAGTGTGCTAACGGAAAACTTGAAGGCCCTTTGAAGCCTTGTGATAAGTATAGTGATCTAGAAACCATTTTAGAAAACTTATCCAAAGCCGATGCAGATTTAAAAATTCTTTCTGTCCATGAAGGTAATGAATTAACTGTTTATATACCGAATGCCTCACGGCCAGATTCTGATGCCCTAGAAACAGCTAACAAGAAGCAACGCCAACGATCAGAAAATCGTAATATCGAAACTAAATATAATCTCATCAAAAAATATAATATTGATTTAGTGATCGGGCATCATTCTCATAATGTCAGACCTATCGATTTTAATGAAAAAACTTTGGCATTTTATGGATTAGGAAATTTACTGTTTTTAGGTGGACAAAATTACACAAATAGTAGATTCCCCCTATGGAATAAATTTGGTCTATTTGCTAAAACGTATTATTCAGTCATTGAAGGAAAACTTGAATTATCAGCGGTGCAAATTGTTCCACTGAAAAACAATCATCTTGAACCTGGCTACTGGGATCAAGAAAAAGCTGAAAGCTTTGTGAAACACATTAATTTAATTAATCAGAAAAGTTTTTCAGATCGAAAAATTCAATTTAAGATGTTAGGTAATGCCACAGCAGTTTTTTGCCGCAACGGAATAAAAAAAGGGGCAAAAGCTTTAGCTGTTTGTCCCGAATAGAAATATTTAAATACTAATTTAAAACTAAATTATAAACTAACCTTGTGCACCCGGGGCAAAGTTTCTAGGTTTACCGAATTGCCCGGGCATGGGCGGCGGCGCTTGCGGCGGTGGTAACGGTGATACTGAATCAGGATCTGCGTCTCTGAATTTATTTGTTTTCGCATCGAATTTTAATTTCACTGTCCCCGTAGGGCCATTTCTTTGCTTACCAATAATGACTTCAGCATTTCCCTGTTTATCTGGATCATCTTTGTCATAATAGTCATCACGATATAACAGCATGATCACATCGGCATCTTGTTCAATAGAACCTGATTCACGTAAATCAGATAACATCGGACGACGATCCGAACGGCCCTCAACACCACGATTTAACTGAGCTAGTGCAATCACTGGAACATTTAATTCTTTAGCAAGGGCTTTTAAACTTCTAGAAATTTCAGAAACTTCGCGTTCACGACTATCCACGCGTTGTTTCAACTGCATGATCTGCATATAATCAATCATGATGCAGTCCAATTGATGCTGAGCTTTAAGTCTGCGGCATCGCGCGCGAATTTCAAAAGGCGAAATTCCTGAAGTATCATCAATAAATAATTTAGCATCACTGATGGCGCCAGCGGCTTGGATCAATTTTGGCCAAGACGCATCTTGAATACGACCATTTCTTAATTCACCCATAGAAATTTTTGATTCCCCGGCAAGTAGACGCATCATTAAAGATTCTTTACCCATCTCTACAGAAAAGTAAGCAACCGATTTTTTAGCCCGCAAAGTCATATGACTGGCTAGATTTAAGCTGAACGCGGTTTTACCCATCGACGGCCGAGCCGCAATAATAGTTAATTCGCCGCCGTGTAATCCTGAAGTCATTTTATCTAGTTCATGAAAACCAGTTGGAACCCCAGTGACATCAGTTTTGCGTTTATAAAGTTCTTCAATTTTTTCAATAGATGCTTTAACGATTTCCATTGATCCGACAAGACCGTTAGTTGATTTGGCTTCGCCAACTTTTAGGATCTCGCCCTCAGCAAAATCAATTAAAGCTTCTACATCACTGAATTCGTTTCCGTAAGATTTTTCAATTAACGAAGTTGATGTTGAAATCAGTCGTCTTAACAAAGATTTTTCGTGAATAATTTTAGCATGCGTATCAATGTTAGCTGCTGAAATTACTTTTTCTAATAAATTTAATAAGTAAGCGTTTCCACCGATCTGTTCTAATTCATTTTTTGAAACTAAATGATTAGTCACAGTAACTAAGTCGATAGGCTGATTTTTTTGGTGGAGTTCAACAATTGTACGAAAGATAATTTGGTGTGAAGGATTATAGAAATCACTGATTTCGATAATATCGGCTATTTGGTCGAAAGCCTCGCTATCGAGCATCAAGCCACCGAGAACTGAGAATTCTGCCTCAAGACTTTGAGGAGGAATTTTTTGACTCATTCAATACCCCTCTGAGTTTAAATAACCAATAAAAAAAGCCCGTAGAACGTACGGGCTTTTAAATATTTTATATATTACTGAGTTAATACTGTGTTCGACTCTAAAGTTTGAGTCGTCATCGCTGGGATGATTTGATTGGCTTGAGCACCTTTTTTAGGTTTCAATTTGTAGTTATCAATTTTCTTTTTAAGAGTGTTTCTGTTGATACCTAACATTAAAGCCGTTTTAACTTGGTTTCCGTTATACGCTTTAAGAGCTAGTTCAATAAGAGGTCTTTCGACTTGTTCTAGTACAATATTGTATAGACCATTTAACTCAACTTGAGCTTCTTTTTGTTGTTGGAATAAAACTTCCAATTTGCTTTTTACTAGCTTCTCTAAGCTAACTTGTTGAAGATTTGCTACAAAAAGATTTTCCGAGTTATTGAGATTCGGCGTCATGGAACTCCCTCTTTCGATCGTGTTCATTGTTATTGTTTTAGTTAGGGTGTTTTTTTAAACACCGCGAGTTGTGGGTAACCAAATATACTTATGTTGTTGCAAATGCAACCTAACTTTTAATTTATTTTGCAAAATCTTTTCAGCCAACCAGCGTTCAGGTACTTGCGCGTGGGATGGACTAAACAATACTGTAAAATTTTTTGATAAATCTAGTTGACGGCAAAAATTTTCTGACCAGTCGAAGTCTTTTTCGCTAGAAATTACAAATTTAAATTCTGTTTTTTCATTGGTAAATTCCATGTTTTCCATCATGAAGCTATCAGCAGCCCCACTGTCAGGGGTTTTAACGTCTAAAATCGTTTTAACACGTGGGTCAACATCTTTAATCGATTTGCCGCCACTCGTTTCTAACGACACCTTGTAGCCAGAATCACACAAAATGTGGATCAATCTGTGGATATCTTTTTGAAGAAGCGGTTCGCCACCCGTAATACAAATATATTCGGCACCATAACCCTTGACGATCTCTAAAATTTTTTCAAGGGACATCATCTCGCCCTCAAAATATGAATATTTGGTATCGCAGTAAGTGCAACGCAAATGACAGCCTGTTGTTCTTATAAAGACCGTGGGTAGGCCAGCATAGGAACTTTCACCCTGTATAGAGTAAAAAATTTCATTAATTTTAAGAAATGTTTGGGTCAAATCCATATGCTTGTCTTAATACCTTGTCTTTACGCCTTGAGTCCTACCTAAAAGATTGAAATAACTACCAGCCTTTCGGGCAGTCTTCAAGAAATCTTACGAAAAATACAAGACCTAGACTTCAGGGTTTTTGATTCATAGCACCTATAGAATTTACACTATAGGAATGAACCATTTCTTCAAAAGATTTCAACAAGATGTACGTGCTATTGGTTTCTTGGGTCTAAGCTTGTTTATCGGCTTAGCTTTAATGAGCTACAACCCCAAAGATCCTTCATTCAACTCATTAGGCCATGGGCTTAATACTTTAAACTACTGCGGCCTACTTGGTAGTTTCTTAGCTGATCTGATTTATCAAGCTTTCGGTCTGACAGCTTGGATTGGTATTGCGGGCCTTATGCACGCTTCTATTTTGAGTTTTCGCGGAGAAAAAATTCAATTTAAAGATGCCAGACATTTTTTAGCGGTGGCCTTAATTGCTTTCACTGCAGCTTTAGTGACAATATATTTTCCTGAAACTAAATTTTTTGATCAACAAGTCTATCCCGGCGGTTTAGTCGGTTTAGGTTTAGCAACAGGAGCTTTAAAGCTATTAAATTCTGTAGGCACTCAAATTCTACTATGGACTTTGTCATTAGTTTTATTTGTGTTTTATTTTGAATTCAGTATTCAAGAGGCCACTGAAAGACCTTTAGAAAAACTTTTTGCATGGTGGACTAAATTAGACTCATCAACTTTATTTAAAGGCTGGGCGTGGCCATCGTTAAAAGATCTTAAAAAAGAAAAGCTTTTAACAACTAAAGAAAAGAAACAACCTCTTAAAGAAAACCCGGAATCGAGTGTTGCCGAAAATTTATTTGCCAAGCCAGCAGTTAAAGAAGAACGCCTTTTTAAAGAAGACGAAGAAGAAATAGACTCTGATGATATCCTTCAATTGGCAGATGACGAGGAGTCCTCTGGCGAAGTGGCCGTGTCTGCTTACGAACCCCCAGCCCGCAGAAAAGTGATAGCGCCCGTGAAAACCCCACGTCGTGTTGAAAATTGGACAATGCCTAAATTATCTTTACTAGATGATCCCCCATTAAGCCGAATTAAAATTGAAGAAAAAGAAATTCGTAAAAAAGCCGACATCACTTTAGATAAATTAAAACAGTTCGGCGTGAATGGCCAAATCGTTGCAGCGAAGCCCGGCCCAGTTGTTACAATGTTTGAGTTTAAACCAAACGCTGATGTTCGTGTAAATAAAGTCACTGAACTAGCTGATGATTTGTCTTTAGCTTTATCTGCTGAGTCTTTACGGATCATTGCACCTATCCCTGGCCGCGATGTCATTGGGATTGAAACATCAAACACTCAACGTGAAATGGTGTATTTAAAAGATTTATTGGCTGATGAAATGTTTTGGTCAAATGATTTAAAACTTCCGATTGCTTTAGGTAAACAAACAAACGGTGAACCCCGCATTGTTGATTTACGTAAAATGCCACATTTATTAATTGCTGGAACTACTGGGTCTGGAAAATCTGTTTTTACAGTTTCAACAATCACAGGATTTTTATTTAAACATTCCCCGAAAACGTTACGAATGATCCTTGTTGATCCTAAGCAAGTGGATTTAGCGGCTTTTGCGGATATTCCGCATTTAATTATGCCTCCTATTCGTGATCCCAAAAAGGCGGTTTTTGCTTTACGTTGGGCCGTGAAAGAAATGGAAAAGCGCTACAAATCCATGAACAAATTTGGCGCTAGAAATATTGAACAATTTAATGAAATCGTTGAAAAGTTATCAGTTGATCAAATCGCGGAGCATGAAAAAGTAAATGCTGAATATGAAAACCAGGGCATTCTTAAATTAGAACAATACTATTATAGCCAACAACCGTATGTTGTGATCGCTGTCGAAGAATTCGGTGATTTAATGGCTGTTGATAAACAAAATGTGGAACAAAATATCGTGCGCCTAGCGCAAATGGCCCGTGCTTGCGGAATGCATTTGATTCTAGCGATGCAATCACCACGTAAAGAAGTTGTGACTGGTTTAATTAAAACAAATATACCTGGCCGAATTAGTTTTAAAGTGGCTTCAAAAATGGATTCACGAATTATTCTTGATGAACAAGGGGCAGAACGGCTTTTATCACAGGGGGATATGTTATTTATCGCCGGCTCTGGAAAATCAATTCGTCATCATGGGCCGTATTTAAAAGAAACTGAAATTAATGCTGTTGCAAAGTTTTGGGCTGACCAAGGCGAACCTGAATATGATGCAATGGCCATGCGGGCCCTTGAAGGTGGACCATCACAAGGTAGTTTTGCTGGAATGTCTGGCGAAGGTGCTGAATTTGGTGGGGCTGAATTTGGTGGCGGAGACGAAGATTATGATGAAAAATATGACGAAATACTATCTTGGGCTGCGACCCAGAAAGCTATTTCAGCTTCATTAATCCAAAGACGATTTAAATTAGGTTACCCACGGGCTGCGCGTCTTATTGAGCTGTTTGAACGTGAAGGTGTTGTTGGCCCTGCAAACGGCAGTAAACCACGCGCTGTGTTGGTTCAAAGTCATCACGGCTAACTATATAAAGACTCGCTCAAAGCTCGTTTAGTCAATAATAATAAGCTAAATTCAATTTATGAGCCGTGTTAATCAAAAGCAAATTGATTAACACGGAAGTCCTGTGCTGTGATTAAAGAACTTATTTTTACGGGTACTTTCACACAAGGAGGATTTATGTTTAAGTCACTTATCGTAGCTGCGGCTTTAGTTATTTCAACAACGGCGCAAGCAACAAACTCAGCGGCAAAATTTTTATTTGCTGGTCAGATTCAACAAATTCAAGAAACAGTCGTTTCTCAAGGTCTTAACTGGAAAGTTGGCGACGAGAACAACTACAAATTAAGTATCGGTGGATTCATTAACGGCACAATGAAAATGTACGTTCGTGAAATCGGCGCTGAAGATTTATGGATGGTTCAAGATATCGATTTGTCGATTCAAAAACAAAAAGTTGA
>JAYSQO010000070.1:0-10993 GCA_043721535.1 Bdellovibrio sp.
AACATCAATTTTTTCTTTTTCAATTTTATCTAAATGATCTAATTTTGATAAATTCAATAAATCGTCCAGTAACAAGGTCATATTCTGAGAACTCTCTAAAATAGGTTTGACCAGTTTCAAGTAATCCGAATGATCAGCCATCAACTGACTGTGTAATAAATCAGTGTAGCCCCTGATAACAGTTAATGGAGTTCTTAACTCATGGGATGCATTCGCTACAAAATCGACACGGATTTTTTCAGTTTTTTGTATTTCAGATAAATCATAAAAAACACCTAAGGCCCATTTTTCATGATCTTCAACAGTTGGCAATAAACTAATAAATAAACGATAGCCTTTATATTCATTTTTTAATGTTTCTAGTTGGCTAAAAGTTTTTTTAAAACTTTCTAGAACTTCCGGAGCCCTGACCACATCATGTAAATAATAATGCTGACCCATGACTAATTGTGGATCCGGTGACCATTTAAACATTTTCATAAAGGCAGTGTTGAAAGAAATAATTTTAAGTTGCGGGTCAACAGTGACAATGGCTTCTTCAAGACCTGAAAACACTGTTTCAAAAACTGATTTTTCATCATGTGAATTTTTCTTAAGACGTAAATATTTGCGTCTTAATGTATAGGAAGCTCGCTCTAAATCGGAAAATAAATCACTTTCACTATTAAACACATCATCCGGCCTTGCCAATTTGTCTTCATCAGCTTTCATCAGCTGAACCATTTTTTGTGTTTGTTTTCTAATTTGTCGTGAAAAATAAAGAAACGAAATAAACCAAATAATTAAACCAATAACAAAAGCCATCGCGAAAAAAGAAACTAATCCTATTTCCATCACTGCGTGTAATTAACCCTGTAGCCTATGCCACGAATTGTTTCAATGGTATCCGCCCAATCACCTAATTTTTTTCGAAGAGCAAAAACATGTGTATCAATTGTTCGACCTGTGACTGTAACGTCTTCACCTTGAATCAAATTCACTAATTGATCACGGCTTAAAACCCGGCCCTGTGATTTTAACAAATGTCCTAATAATTTAAATTCCGACGGTGTTAAATGAATACTTTCGCCGCGAACGGTAACTTGCACCCGTAAAAAATCAATACGTAGACCATTAAATTCGATCACATCTTCAGATTTTAAATTAGAAACTAGCTGATTGTACTGCACACGTCGCAAAAGATTTTTTACTCGTGCTAATAATATACGGTTATCAAAAGGTTTTGTCAGATAATCATCTGCCCCAAGCGATAGGCCTTCAACAATTGATTCAGTGTCAGCTTTGGCAGTGACCATCAGAAATAATAAATTTGGATGATCTTTTTTTAGACGATGAATCAGATCTGGGCCTTGCTCTTGTGGCAGCATCCAGTCAACGATGGCTAAGTTATATTGTTTATTTTGAATCAGAAATTGGGCTTGCTCTGCCGATGTGACCTTATCCATTTCAGCATCTAAGCTTTTAAGGCTCATTTCAATAAGGTCAGCGATAGCTTGTTCATCTTCAATAATTAAAATCTTAGTTAGCACCATGTCTAATATCTTTCCCTGTGAAGGCAAAGATCACATCCTCAGCAATATTTGTGGAGTGATCGCCTAATCGCTCCAAATTACGTGCTACCTGAATGATGTCCAGACAAGATTCTGTTAAACTTGCATCAGTTTTAATCATTTTAACTTTAGCTGCTGTAATCGCATTTTTTAATGCATCAACTTCATCATCCATTTTTAAGATTTGAGTCGCGGCATCAGCGTCCATTCGCACGAAAGAATCCAAAGATCCCTTCACCATTTCGCTGACTAGGCCTGACATGCGGTCAATTTCATTCATCGGAATACTTGGACCCGCTCTCAATGCTAAATCTTTTCCTAAATAAGAAATATTCACACATTGATCACCCATTCTTTCAAGATCTGTATTAATTTTAATCACAGATAGAATAAGACGCAAATCCTTGGCGACAGGACCTTGTTTTGCCAAAAGACTTAAACACAAATTATCAATTTTGATCTGCAAATCATTCACGTTTTTTTCAATTTCGTGAACTGAATTCAGTAATTTCAAATCTTGCTTAAGTAAGCCGTCTATAGCGATTTTAAGGGCTTTTTCAACGTATCCGCCCATTTCTAAAATTGTTTTTTTAAGTTCTTCTAATTGCAGGTCTATTGTTCTTTCCATATTGAGCTATTTAACCGTGTTTCTTGCGATATGGCAAAAAAAAGATCATACTGCTGTTATGCGTGTAAGTTCTGTCGATGTCGGATCAAATGCCATTCGCTTAGTGATTGTTGAAATCAAACCTAATGGCCAATGGGAACAAGTTAAAAAGTTCAGAGCACCTTTAAGGCTGGGCACAGATGTATTTAAACATCGTCAATTACAGCCAGAAACAATTCTCGAACTTGTAAATGTTTTCAAAAAAATAGCCAAATTAAATAAAAAGCACAAAGTGCAAAAGACGATTGCTTTAGCGACAAGTGCAATGCGTGACGCAAAAAATAAAAAATCAGTCATTTCTTTGGTGAAAAAAACCAGCAAAATCGATCTTAAGGTCATTACAGGTCAAGAAGAAGCCCGTCTTATTCGAAATGCCATTATTAAATCTAAATCAAATAACTTCAGTCATGCCCTGTTGATTGATCTGGGTGGAGGCAGCGCTGAAATTACAGGCTTACTTAAAACTAAAGTTTTATTTTCAAAAAGCTATCCACTTGGCGTGGTTCGTTTGTTGAATGTAGAACAGCAGAAGAAAGATTTAACGAAGTACTGTGAAAAATATTTAGCAAAATTAAAACCTGTCTCAAGAAAACATAGTTTTTCTGTTGCTGTTGGAACCGGCGGAAATTTCGACGCCCTAGCTAAACTTAAACTCAATCTTTTAAAAGAGGCCCCGCAAACCCATATGACAGTTAAACAGCTTCTACAAATTCAAAAAATTTGGGCGAAGCTCAGTCACCAAAAAAAGTTGGCTTTGGGCTTACGTGAAGATCGTATTGATGTTCTTCATATCGCGATTCAATTGATTTTGATGATTTTAAAACAATTTAAAATTCAACATTTAAAAATTCCGATGACAGGCCTTAAAGAAGGCTCTATTCACGATCTTCTTTGATTATATCGTCTTCAGTCATCGAAATTTTTTGCAAAGTCTTTGTCATTAATTCTGACTGGACACCGTGGCTATTTTTAATATCAGTGAATTGTTTTTTCACGTAAGATCCGTCTGATTTCATCATCCAAGTTTGAACTTGATCATTCCAATACAGATTTAAAATCTGCCACAGTTTTTCTTTCGCTGCGCGGTCATAAATAGGAATAATGGCCTCAACACGAGCATGTAAATTACGATACATTAAATCAGCTGATCCAATAAAGAAGTCTCCGTCGATTGGATTTTCTTGTCCGTTTCTGAAATAAAAAATACGTGAATGTTCTAAAAATCGACCTAATGTGGATTGCACACTTATTTTATCACTTAATTTTTTAAGATTAGGCTTTATACAGCAAAATCCGCGCACGATAAGATCAATTTTTACACCAGCTTGAGAAGCATCATAAAGCGAAATGGATATATCATTTTCTTCCATGTTGTTAAACTTACACAGAATGTGTGCGGGCTTATTCTTTTTCGCGTGCTCGGCTTCACGAGAAATTAAATCTTTAAATTTTTGAAACATGTTAATCGGTGCGAGCAGCAAGTGCTGATAATCGTTTTTTAAAGATTTACCAGTTAAATAATTAAACAGTTCTAACAACTCAGATGTGATTCTGGTGTCGGCAGTCAAAAGACCAACATCTGTATAAAAGCGTGACGTAGAAACATTGTAGTTACCTGTCCCAATATGGGCATAAGTGACAACTTTTTTGTTTTCTTTACGCACAACGAGACTGGTTTTCGCATGAATTTTTAAACCGACTAAACCATAAACCACATGCACACCAGCACGTTCTAGTTCTTGGGCCCAAATAATATTACGGTGTTCATCAAAGCGTGCTTTTAATTCGATGAGACATACAACTTGTTTTCCATTTTCAGCGGCTTCAATCAAAGATTTAATAAAGGGGCTTTCATCACCGGTTCGATACAACGTCATTTTAATCGCTAAGACGTCAGGATCTTTAGCTGCATCAGAAATAAATCTTTCAACAGTGGCAGAAAATGATTCAAACGGGTGGTGAATTAAAATATCTGCTTTTCTAATTTGTTCAAAAATTGATGTTTGCTCCATTAAAACTGGCGGAACAACTGGTGACCATTTCGGAAATTTTTCTTCGACCCAGTGTAGTTGGCTGACTAATAAATTAAAATCTGTCAGATCAAAGTCAGCTGGTAAACTGTAAATGTCTTCTTCTTTTAATTCTAATTCTCGCATTAAAAAAGTTTTAAGCCACGGGTCGGTACAGTTCGCAAATTCAATTCTGACAATTTCAGCAAAACGTCTTTGTCTTAATTCTTCTTCGATCATGGCTAATAAATCTTCAGTGTCTTCATCTTCGCGATCTGAATCGGCATTGCGTGTGACTTTAAAAATCACAGTGCCTTTGACTTTCATTTGTGGAAAAAGCTCATCTATGAAGGCCTGAACAACATGTATTACGTGAATATACTTTTGTGTTTCTTCAATCGGTATCCATTGTTCGACAAGTTTCGGAATTTTAACCCGTGCAAATATTTTTTCATCATCAGCGGCTTGCGTTTGTTGGAGTGAAACACCCAATGATATCGACAAATTTGAAATAAATGGAAATGGATGCCCCGGATCGACGGAAAGCGGGGTCAATATCGGAAAAATTTGTTCTAAAAAATATTTTTTAAGTACTTTTTTTTCTTGAGGCTTTAAATCTTTAAATTGAACGATTTCGCAACCTTTTCTGAGTAATTCTTTTTGAAAGAACTGGTATAAGCCATTTTGCTGAATCAGCATTGGAGCAAGGGCTTTAGCAATCATCTGCAGTTGTTTTTTTGGTGTTTGCCCATCTGATGATTTAGGCGTCAATCCGTAAGCAATTTGACGTTTTAATCCACCGACCCGTTTCATAAAAAACTCATCTAAATTTGAACTGGAAATCGCTAAAAACTTGATTCGTTCTAATAAAGGATTTTTTGTGTTTTCAGCTTCGTGCAATACACGTAAATTAAAATTCAACCAGCCGATTTCACGGTTGTTAAATAGTTCCGTCGAAGATCTTGCATGCTCGATAGGCGCGGTTTTTCTTTTTTTTCTGACTTTTTTCACGGGCTTAGCTGTTGAACTCATAATGTTTCATTTTAAAACACAAGACCTAGGCCAAACAAGTCAAGATCATGTCAATACAGACCGATAAGGTCTGTATGACTGGATCATTAGCTCGTTATCATGCAAGAAGTCCTCGGTATATTTTAGATACTCAGGATAACAATTTAGTTCGCTATTCAGGAGCAGAACGTCTGGCATGGGAAGAAAAAACCGAACTTAAAAATGTGTCAATGACTGGACTTTCGTTTACCTCGGCGAAAGATCTGTCACCTCAGCTGGGTGAAATCATCAAAATACAATTTCAAGTCCCACAGTCAGAGACTATGGCCTGTTACGCCGTCGTCATTCGTATTCACGCGATCGAAAGTAATATGAATGAAATAGCAGTTCACTTTTATAAATTAGATCGTGTACAGCGAATTAACCTAGTACAAGGTTTAGCACAAAAGTTAGATAGCGATTTGAAAGCTAATCCGAAGAAAACAGCCAGCTTTTGGGGAATACTTCCTAGCTTTGTTCTTATGACATTTGCTGCAGCTATTTGGCTGATTCTGATGAAGCTCTATTGGTTGGATAGTCCTTAAAAACTAAGAAGCCTTTTTTAAAGCCTGATTAATGAGAGTTTGATACGGCACACCCGTTTTTTTTGATTTTTCTTTAAATTTAGCTATAACTTCTGGATCTAGCTTAGTGTGCACTGATTTTTTCTTCACGGAATCAGGCATTGGTGGCCTTCCCACTTTACCAAAAGTATTTGTATAGGCTTTTCTGAATTTTGTTTTTTCGGCAGTTGTTAAATGCCTCCAGTTATCTTCTTTTTTCTTCATACTTATTCCTCTCAATTTTAGTTGCCTTGCGAGCAGAGATAATTCGAATAGCTTCAGTAAAGCTGACTTTATGCTTTTTAATATTTAGCTTTTCTTTCTTCAAATCCCATTCGAACTTCACAATTTAAGGCCTAGGTTGTTTTCTAATAAATAGCTGCTTTTTCATTAACGTTATAAACGTTAGTACAGTTAACGTTCATAACGTTAACAAAAAGAAATTTGCGATGGATCCCAAATCAGTCCCTAAAATAGACCCACTGTCTTAGTTTTAAACACTCAGATTCAACCTATTCATTATTAGCTGGACTATATCCTGCAACTTACAGTTGTATGAAAAAAATAATCCTAATCCTAACTACTTTTATCGGCCTTAATTCTGCCTTAGCTGAATCCATCCATTACGTTTGCGACAAGCCTACAGGTCAACATTCAGAGCTTTCTATTATGCTTGATACCGGAATCACAGTGGCTACAATAGTGACTGTCGACAACAGTAAAGATCTTCAGCTATACACAGCACAAGTTGAAAAAAGTGTTCGTGAACAACTAAGCCAATCACTTCTTAAAGAACCTATTATTATGGTGGGTACAACTGATCAATCCGAAGTGATGACTGGCTATTCGATTTACACAAAATCAATTAGTCTTGTTTTAATGCAGCAAACGCCAGGGCAAAAAGGTGCATTATCAGCGT
This sequence comes from Bdellovibrio sp., assembly GCA_043721535.1. Taxonomy (GTDB): domain Bacteria; phylum Bdellovibrionota; class Bdellovibrionia; order Bdellovibrionales; family Bdellovibrionaceae; genus Pseudobdellovibrio. The sequence goes on from JAYSQO010000070.1 coordinate 6,759, forward strand.
ACTTAACTGAAAATAATAAAGTCAGCGTTTACAGTTGTGAGTTGAAAAAGTAATTTGTTGGAGAGTTATTTGAAATCATTACCAGTCAGTTTTATTTTATCGTTATTGGTTTTTGCCACGGGTTGTGGTGAATCACAATATTCACATGAAGCCTATAAAACGGATCAACTTGAATTCAGCATTATCAATGGCAAGTCTATAGAAAATAATGACCCCCTAGCTAAATCTGTTGTAGCCATAATTAAAGGCTTTCACTATTCAAAAAATGAACCCCAGTTTTTTTCTCATTGCACAGGTGTCGTCATAGCTGCCGATAAAATTTTAACAGCCGCCCACTGTGCCGAAAATATCGAAAAAAGTCGCATTGTCATTGGCCAAGATATTAAAAAATCCTTAAAAGATACTAGCAATATCTATGAAATTAAAAAAGCTTACCTTCAACCTGACTATAAAAAAACTGATACTGCTTTAGTGAATAATCTAGATTTAGCTATTCTTGAATTAAAAAGACCAATCACTGAAATCAGTAAAAGAGAATTCTCTATTGATCGCGCAGACTCTTCAAGCGAACTTTTAATTATTGCTGGCTACGGCAGAGCCAGTTTAAACCAGTCTGATATGCAATCACTTGAGCTAAAGAAAGCTGATTATACTGACTCTCAAATCGTAGCTAACGAGGGAATTATCAGAATTGGGCAAATTGAAAAAACAGGTCTTTGCACTGGTGATTCTGGCGGACCGCTTTTTACACAAGATCAAAATAACCAACTTAAATTAGTAGGAATTGCTATTGCCGTAGAAAAATTTAAAAATGCTCCGCAAAAAATGAATGCTTGCTACGGCCAAAGTGTATTTTTAGATTTAAGTTTACACATCGACTGGATTAAATCCGTTCTAGAAAATCAGCTCTAGAAATATATTTAGCCCCAAATGATTCAGAAACATCAGTGACCATCTGTAAATCCATCCATGTCATTTTTTGTTTTTTGAGGTATTCAACTAATTGAATAAAGGCGTACTTAGAAGTATTAGGCTTTTTAAAAAACATACTTTCACAACTGAAGTATTTTTTAGACATCACCCCGTAAATTCCAGAAATCAGTTCATCACCCATCCAGCATTCTAGGCTAAGCGCCCCGTCTTTCTTTTGTAAATCAGAATAGGCTTTAATCATTTCTGGATTAATCCAACTGCCCTTTTGGTCTTTACGTTTTTGCTTTTGGCATTCTTTCATCACATCCCCGAAACATTCATTTATGGTGACTTTAATTTCAGGCTGATTTTTTTTAATCCATTTTTCAAGGCTTCGTGGAATATGTAGATCTTTAAAATCTAAAATTCCCCTTTTATCAGGACAAAACCACAAAAGCGGATAACCTTCGTGTGGCCAAGGGAATATTCCCATAGCGTAGGATTTTTTTAAATTTTTGGCATCAAGGTTTCCACCGATGGCAATAATGTCATCTTCGATTTCAGCTGCACGCGGATCTGGAAAATCATTCAACACAAACATCACACTGACCACAGTCATTCATATTATCATGACCGAAATATTGATAAATTTGTACCATTCGGCAAGTATTTGTGTTTTTAATCCACTGAATAAGGCTTAATAATTTTTTTTGATGCTCTTTTTTAAGAAGATTTTGATTCTCAACTTTAAAGTGATCTTCAGTGGGTTTTTCAACAGCTTTATACCCAAATAAATTATCAACTTCTTCTAAACAGCCCCAGCGATTTAAAATACCAACAGCGGCGTTGACGCGATAGTCTTTTTTATTTTTAAAAACCATTTGTTCACGTAAATAATCAAAACCTGATTGTAAAACTAGATCATATTTGTCGTGAATCAAATCATAAACTTTTTCAATAAACTGACGATCAGGGTACGCCCAATCTAAAAATTGCATTTGTATTGAAATATCATCTTCATCATAAAATAAATGCGCTTCTGCACGCTTTCCATCACGACCTGCACGACCAATTTCTTGAAAATACGATTCTAATGTAGACGGCACTTCATCATGAATGACAAACCGGATATCAGATTTATCTATTCCTAATCCAAAAGCCGGTGTTGCTAATATCCATTGAGTTTCTGAATTCATAAATCGTTTTTGATTGCCTTTTCGCTGATGTGGCAGCAAATCGCCGTGATATTTTAAAAAATTAAATTTATTTTTTTGTAAAAAAGCCGAAAACTTTTCAAGACTTTGTATCAACGAAAAATACACAATGCCTGATTCAGTCGGGTGATTTTTCATAATTTGAAAAATCTGTTCAAATTTTTCGGGCTCGCCGTAAATATCATGCACGCGGACTGCTAACTGTGGTCTTTCTAAACCACTGGTCAGAATGTCAATTTCACTATCTAAGCTAAGCTGTTCACAGATTTCCTTTTGCACAAATGGTGTCGCTGTTGCCGTCAGCGCTAATACTGTTGGTGTATTTAGTTTTTTAACGACATCACCCAGTCTTGCGTAGTCAGGTCTAAAATCATGCCCCCATAAACTCATGCAGTGGGCCTCATCGACGACAAACAGTGAAATTTTTATTTTTGTGATGATATCTAAAAAATCTTGTTTTTTGAACCGTTCGGGCGTTACAAAAAAAATGTTAAACTGCCCGTCAGCCAATTTTTGCAGTCGGTTTTGTTTTTCATCAAAAGACAAAGACGAATTTAAAAACGAGGCTTTTAGCCCCACATCAAGTGCCTTTTGTGATTGATCTTGCATCAATGCTATCAGCGGCGAAACCACCAGAACCAAATCACCAAAACCCAACTGTTTTTGAAGATGAGCCATCATTTGGTAACAAAGACTTTTCCCCATACCGGTTGGCATAAGTGCTAGAGTTGATTTATTTTTAATCAATCTTTGTAAAACGTCTTCTTGAACGCCTCTGAATTGGTCCAACTTGAAATATTTTTTGAGTATTTCATGAAGATTTAGGTCGTTTTGATTCGGCATAAGAAATTATAGGGATTTATTGATGAATTATCAACTTTTGCCATATCAGAATGTGCTTTATTTTTAGGCTTAAGTAAAAGACTCAAAAACCCTCAACTCTGACATTTGTATCTCAGCATTTGCATAGCTCAAAAATTAATGCTAAACCCAATGTTTCGAATTTGTAAAAATAATAACCAAAAGAGGTTCTTCATGGCAAAAACTTGGGACATCCAAAAAGTCCGTAACATCGGTATCTCAGCTCATATCGATTCTGGTAAAACAACTCTATCAGAGCGTATTCTATTTTACGGCGGTCGTATTCACGAAATCCATGAAGTAAAAGGTAAAGACGGTGTGGGTGCCACGATGGATTCTATGGATCTTGAAAGAGAAAAAGGGATCACGATCCAGTCTGCTGCGACTCAAGTTATGTGGAAAGACTACACAATTAATCTTATCGATACACCGGGGCACGTTGACTTCACAGTTGAAGTTGAGCGCTCACTTCGCGTTCTTGACGGAGCAATCCTAGTTCTTTGCGGCGTATCTGGTGTTCAATCACAATCGATCACAGTCGATCGTCAGATGAAACGTTATAGTGTTCCCCGTTTAGCATTCATCAATAAATTGGATCGCCAGGGTGCAAATCCTTTCCGTGTTAAAGATGCATTAGTCGAAAAATTAAGATTAAACGCTGTTATGGTCAATATACCAATAGGTCTTGAGGAAAAACACGTGGGTATCGTTGATTTAGTCACTATGAAAGCTTACAGAAATGAAGGCGATGACGGCGAAAAAATCACTGAAATTCCAGTTCCAGAAGACATGATCGACGACGCTAAAAAATATCAACAAGAACTGATAGGAAAATTAGCTGATATCGATGATGCTATTGCCGAAAAATTCTTAATGGAAGAAATGCCAACTATTCCTGAAATAATGTCTGCCATTCGTAAAGGTGTTATATCATTAAAATTAGTTCCTGTATTTTGCGGATCTGCTTTTAAAAATAAAAACGTACAGCATTTACTTGATGGCGTAACTTATTACTTACCAAACCCAACTGAAAAAACTGAAGTTGCTTTAGACTTAAATAAAGGCGAAGAAAAATTCCCTTTAAAAACTGACAACAATATGCCACTTGTGGCTCTTGCATTTAAATTACAAGAAACACAGTTCGGTCAGTTAACTTACATGCGCGTTTACCAAGGAACTTTAAGAAAAGGTGATTTCATCATCAATCAAACGAACAAAAAATCTGTTAAAATTCCGCGTTTAGTTCGT
>JAYSQO010000071.1:0-28360 GCA_043721535.1 Bdellovibrio sp.
TATGGGCTTGTTGATTGTAAGTTTGTGGAAAATAATTTTGCAACAAAGAGGAACTTAGTGGATAGCAACAACCTACGATATTGTTTTCTGAATCAAGTGCTATAACAAATTTACGAAAACTGTAAACAAATGAGTTGTTGACGTAATTTTCAACAGACTTTAGCAATTCATCAGGAACCAGATCGGTTTCAATCAGTTTTTTTTCAAGATAATGTGAAAGTTTTGGAATGTCATATTTGTTCGCATAGCGAACTTCGACATCATGGTTGTGTTTGTATGTAAGTGGGTAAAACCCATGTACACTGACAAGGTTGAATTTTTTGATCAGTTCATAAAGTGGTTTTTGAGCCTTTTTTTGTTTAGTTCTAATAAAGGCATTGATCACTTGATTGTTATCAAGATTCACTGTTGTTACGAAATGATCAGTTCTTTTGCTAGCAGCTAATTCTTTGATTTTTGGTAAAAAGAATTTAGACCAGTTTAATATCGCTTTTCGTTGGGGAGCGATCCGTAAATCGCAGGCATTGGTGATATTTAAAGTGTCGTGCCCAACTTTACATTTATTGTGAATAAAGCTCGCCGTGCCTAAAATTTCTTTGTTTAAATCACTTGTTGTTTCTTCTAGTAAAAAAGTCTGAAAATGCATTTGAAAACGATGGTAAAGCGAAAAAAAATCGACTTCGCGCTGAATTTTAATATCGATTAAAGACTGAAGTGGAATTTGCGAAAAAAACTGACTGAGTTTTTCAGCATCCGAAGAATCTGATTCTCGCAGAATTAGTTCTTGGTCCACAAAATATCCTGAAGATTTTTTTTATGGTTTACAAACCGAGCACAGACAAACAAAAAATCACTTAATCTATTTAAATAAATCAATAGAAGATGATTCAATCTTTCATTTTTAGTGATCTCAGCTGTGCGTCTTTCAGCGCGACGACATAATGTTCTGGCAATATGAAAATGAGAAGCTAAAATATGGCCTGTGGGCAAAATAAAGTTTTTAAGTTCAGGCAATTGGGTGGTCATTTCATCAATCAGTAATTCCAATGATTCAGTTTCATGTGCGCCTAATTGCGGAAGCTTTGCTGCGACAGTTTCATCAGCGGTGGCTAAAAGACTACCGACGACAAACAAATTATTCTGAATTCGTTGGATTATTTCAAAAACACTTTGCTTTTGAAAATGAAGATCAGTTTCAGTTTTGAGTTGGCTACTAATTAGACCTAGGTAAGAATTGAGCTCATCCACTGTGCCGTAGGCTTCAACGCGGGGATTGAATTTGTCGACGCAGGTGCCATCAACAAGTCGCGTAGTTCCATTGTCGCCAGTTTTGGTGTATATTTTCATATTATTAATTATGGAGTACTTTTTATGAATAATGCAATAATTCCTTTTATAGTAACAATGCCACATTCTGGAGAGAAAGTGCCTGAAAGTTGTGATTGGCTTAAGGGTTTGCCAGAAGAAATTTTGATGTGTGATGTGGATCGGTACATTGATGTGCTTTATGAAAAAAGTTTAACGGATCTAAACATTCCCTCAGTTAAAACAGAATGGCATAGATATGCGGTCGATTTAAATCGCATCCCTGAAGACATTGATGCGGATTCTGTTGTTGGTTCAACAAATAAATCAGGTTTACATTCCAGAGGCTATCACTGGGTCATGACGACTTTTGAACAAAAGCTTATGCAGCGTCCCATATCAGTTAAGCACCATAATGATTTAACAAATTTAATTTACGAGCCATTTCATAAAGAAGTTAAAACGCTTTATCAACACTACAAAAAAACAAATTCAATTGTTTTTCATTTAGATGCGCATTCAATGCCATCAGTAGGCACATCAATGCATAAAGATCCAGGCCAAAGACGAGCTGACATTGTAGTCAGTGATTGTTTGGGTAAAAGTTGTGGTGTGCAGTATAAAGATCTTGTCATAAAAGCCTATAAAAATGCAGGCTTTAAAGTGGCTTACAATTGGCCTTATACTGGTGGGCGTGTAACAGAACAATATGGGCAACCAGCCCAGGGGCAACAGGCCCTACAGGTTGAACTGAATCGTGATCTTTACATGAATGAAATCAGTAAAAAAATTAAACCAGACTATGTAGAAGTGCAAAAAAAGATTTTTCAAGCACTAGAATATATTAAAACGACGCTTCCAAATATCTAGCTAGCCAATATCACGATTGATGTATAGTATTTTTATATGAAGTTTTCAAATCCAACGGCTCAAAAATTCTGGCGCTTTTCAACGTCTTTTCAATTGGGAATTCCTGTTTTAGTAGCGATCACTTTGTTGATTATGTGGGGAACAATTGTTGAATCACAATACGACGCTTACGCGGCTCAAAGAACTGTCTATAGCAGTTGGATGATGTATGTCACAATGGGTCTGTTAGTTTATAATTTAGCGGCTGTGATGATTGATCGTCTACCGTGGAAAAAAAGACATACCCCATTTTTACTTGTGCACATTGGAATTATTTCGATGATATTAGGTGGTTGGGTCACGCAAAAATACGGTCTTGATGGATCAATGTATTTACCGATCGGCGGCAAAAATAACTTTGTGACAGTCGCTAATACTGATTTAGTTGTTTACGCGACATTTGATGGCGACAACTACACAAAATTTTACGAAAAAGAAGTCGATTTTTTTAAGACGCCGCCCACTGAAGAAAAACCAGTGATTGTCTATTTAGGCAAAGATCAAATTAGAATTACAAAATATTTAAAATATGCCCGTGTTTCAAAAAAAATTATAGCTACGATAGACGAGCGCGCTGGCGATATGATTAAGATTCAATTACAAAATCCGAATGTTAAACAAGTGGAAACCTTAATTCAGCCTTCTAAAAATAAATCAGCCGAAGTCAATTTAGGGCCTTTGAAAATTTATTTTGCACATGTGGTGAAAGACAAAGGCCGAAAAGATTATTCAAAAAATGAAATTTATTTAAATGTCGATGAGAAGAATAACATCAATTATAGTTTTTATAAAATCAGTGAATCTTTGCCGTTTAAAACAGGACGTATTCAAGTTGGCGATGTGATTGCCACAGGCTGGATGGGTTTAGAATTAAGACTGTTAGATTTTCAAGAAAAAGTAAAAGAAATCACTGAAGCTATTGAAGCCCCACGCCCAACGCCCTTGACGACAGCAGCTATTTATCTTGATTTCAAAGGTGAAAAACAGTGGGCTCTCATTAATGATGTGACTAAATTTTTCACGAACAATGTGGCCTACATTATGTCCTATCAAAATCGAAGAATTGATTTAGGATTCCCTGTGCACTTAATTGAATTTCAAATGACCCAGTACGAAGGTACTCAAAAAGCTAAAACTTACGCCAGTCGCGTCAGTGTTGAAAACAAACAACTGCATATACCTACAGAATCACTGATTGAAATGAACGAACCGATGAAATCATCAGGGTATACTTTTTATCAATCTAGTTTTAATCAAGATGAAAAAACTGGCGAACCTATCGCTTCAGTTTTATCTGTGAATAAAGATCCCGGCCGTTGGATTAAGTATTTAGGTTCGTTGATATTGTCACTGGGTATTATTTGGTTCTTTATTCAAAGTCGAAAAAGGAAAACAGCACAATGAGATTAAAAAATATATTACTTGTTTGTCATTTGTTTTTTCTAACACTATTTACAGTGTTGCCATCTGAAGCTGTTATATCAAATCATAAAATCGGTGAAGCGATTCGTTATTTGCCAGTTCAAGATGGCGGACGGGTGAAACCCTTTGATACTTTTGCTAAAGAAGTTTTAGAAGTTGTTTACGGAAAAGCTAAATACAAAACCGAAAACGGTAAAAATGCCCCAGCTTATTTGGTAGTATTAACATGGATACTGGCCCCAGAAAGCTGGGTTGATCGGCCGCTTTTTGAAGTTAACCATTTAGATGTGAAAACAAAATTAAATTTATCATCTGAACAAAAACATTTTTCCAGTAAAGAAGTTTTTGAATCAGATAAGTTTCAGAATTTGATGCAAGAATTAGCTGATAAAGTGCAAAGTAAAGAAAAACTCACTCCTTATTTTCAAGCTTTGCAGCGCCTGCAGAATCAAATGTTGTATTTCAGAGAACTCACTGCGGGTCGATTACTTAAAGTTATGCCCGATATAAAAAATCCTGTAAATTCGTCATGGATTGCTGTCGCAGACTTAGGTGAAGTAGAGCAAAAGTACTTTATTCAAATTAGTCAAAGTGTAGCTATCTATTTAGGAGCCTTATCAGACCAGGCTAACATTGAATCGGCTGGGAAGAATTTAGACAATGCAGTCATTGCTTTTGTAAATCATATTCAAACGCAGTCGGGTGCGGCTTACGATTCAACAAAAAAAGTTTCAGCAGAAGTTTTTTACAACGATGCCCACTTGTTTCGTTGGACTTATGTATTTTATATTTTAACAGCGTTGGTGATTCTATTTATTTGGATCAGAAATCTACAAAGTGGAATGAATTTAGCTTGGGGTCTTGTTTTGACAGGTTTTATCTTACACACATCAGGCTTTTTATTCAGGGTTTACCTTGCAGAAAGACCGCCAGTCACAAACATGTTTGAAACTGTGGTGTGGATGTCGTGGGGTGTTTTGCTTTTTTCAATGATCTTAGAAAAAATTTATAAATTTAAATCTATATTGCTTGCAGGAACATTAGTAGGATTTATCGCGATGGTGATCGCAGATAATGCGCCAGCCGTTCTTGATCCTAGCTTGCAACCACTTGAAGCTGTGCTGCGAAGTAATTACTGGCTGATCGTGCATGTGATGACAATCACGATTTCTTATTCGGCTTTTGCTTTGGCTTTTGGTTTAGGTGATATTGGTTTGATTTACTGGGCGATTGATTCAGAAAAATACAAAGATCACATTCAAAAAATGACAACAGCTGTTTACCGTTCAATTCAAATCGGTGTGGCGTTTTTAACTCCAGGGATTATTCTGGGCGGAATTTGGGCGGATTATTCGTGGGGTCGTTTTTGGGGTTGGGATCCAAAAGAAACTTGGGCTTTGATTGCATTACTCGGTTATATCATTGTTCTGCATATGCGTTTGACTAATTGGATTGGAAACTTAGGAATGCTGATTTCTGGAGTTCTGACTTTCAATCTTGTTGTGATGGCTTGGTATGGAGTAAATTACATTCTTGGCGCAGGGCTTCATTCCTATGGTTTCGGAGCCGGTGGAGTAGAATATGTCGCTATTTTTGTAGTTCTTCATCTTTTGCTTGTAGCTTATGTTGTTACAATCGATCGAATGAGCAAAACTCAGACAAAATAAAATATCTGTCAGATTTAGGTCACACTTTTTTTGATAAATCAATTTTTTTGCTTTGTCTTTAGGCATGCAACACATTGATTTTTCAAGAGCTTTTTCAATTAACATTCAAAACCCTCGTGACATTTTAATGCGCTTGCTTTTAAATTGATGACAAAGAAAGGCGAAGCCATGTCGTTTATTTTCAGCTCGAGCAGAAGATGTCTGCTATTCGTTTTATTATTGTGTTCTGTTTCACTCATCCAGAGTTGTCTTTTTCAAAATCCAGATGGAGGACAAAGAGTTGGAATTGGTTACAACAAAGGCTACGCGCCTGAGCAGCCAATTCCATTTAGTCATGAACTTCATGTGGGAACTCATAAAGTGCAATGTCAATATTGTCACAACCAAGTTGAAAGATCTAAATCATCAAATATTCCGTCGTTAGCAACCTGTATGAACTGTCACCAACAAGTGGCGGGACGTAATGAACCGGATGCGATTAAAAAAATTCGTACGGCCTATTCAGATGGAAAATCAATTGAATGGGTTCGTGTTCACATGTTGCCAGATCATGTTGCTTTCAACCATGAAGCCCACGTGAGCAAAGGCGTAAGCTGTCAAACATGCCATGGTGAAATTGAAAAAATGGCCAAGGTCTATCAGTATTCAGATTTATCAATGGGCTGGTGTGTGAACTGTCACAGACAACCTGAAAATAAAGCGCCGCTTAACTGCACGACGTGCCATCACTAATTTTTAATTTATAAAATAGAGAGAAACAAAAATGTCTAATCATGAAAATCATCAAGAATTAGAAAATCAGAATAAGCCAGCGATTGAACGCGACCGTACATATTGGAAATCTTTTGAAGATTACAATGACACGCCAGAGTTCAAGACGGCTTTACAAACTGAATTCATGTCATCACCATTACGTGAAGAATCAGCGAATGAAGGCACTGAAACGGACAGTGTAGCCCGTCGAGATTTCTTAAAATTAATGGGAGCCTCAATAGCATTAACATCTGCTGCAGGTTGCATTCGTAGACCGGTACAAAAAATTATTCCTTACACAAAACAACCTGAAGAAGTCACTATTGGGGTTTCTAACTGGTACACATCAAGTTATTTTGATGGTCAAGAAGGTTTAGGTCTCTTAGTTAAATCACGCGAAGGTCGCCCAGTGCATATCCAAGGAAATCCACAATTTCCTATCAATGGATCTGCAGCATCTGTTAAATCACAAGCTTCACTTTTAGGTTTGTATGATCCAGAACGTTTACAAAAACCGTTTAGAAATTTATTTAATGATAAAAGAACAAATAAAGAAACAGTAGGTCTTTCTTGGGAAGATCTCGATAACAAAGTCGTTGAAAGTTTAAATAAAGGCACAGTAAAAGGTGAAGTGGCTTTATTAACTGGAAATATTTCTTCACCATCAACAAATGCAGTTGTGTCTGATTTTAAATCTGGATTTTCTGCTGATCACTATGTTTGGGAGCCTTTAGCGCAAGATGATGTCACTGAAGGACAAAAAACTTCATATGGTGATGCTGTTGTGCCAAATTACAGATATGACAAAGCCCAAATGATCGTATCAATTGATGCTGACTTTTTAGGGACATGGGGGCCGACGACGGCAAATAATAAACTATTTGCGAACGGCCGTAGAAATATTGAAAAAATGTCACGTTTAGTTTCTTTTGATTCGACTTATTCTTTAACAGCTGCGAATGCTGATATTCGTTTCAGAATTAAACCTTCACAGCAGTTAGATGTTGTCTTAGGTCTCATCGCAGAAATTATTTTATCTGGTCGTTCAAGTTATTCATCAAACGAAACTGTTAAAAACCTAGTTCAGCCTTATAAAGGTGTTGCAGAAAAATTAGGTTTATCAGCTGATGCTTTTACAAAAGTGGCTAATGACTTATGGAAAAACGCAGGAGAATCATTAGTTGTAACTGGTGGTTTAGCCACACGCACTGAAGACGCAATGGCATTGCAAGTGGCTGTTAATTTTTTAAATTCTATTTTAGGTAATGATGGAAAAACGATCTTAGCTAATTCAGGTAATAAACATCTTAAAGCTGGGTACGCTGATATTTTAAATTTAATAAAGAAAATGAATTCAGGGTCTGTAAAAACACTTATTATTCACAGATCAAATCCTGTTTACAGTTTGCCGCAAAGTTTTGGTTTCAAAGACGCTTTAACAAAAGTAAACACAGTTGTTTATATCGGTGACAAAGCTGATGAAACGGCCGTGTTCTCACATTTTATTGCGACGGATAATCATGCCTTAGAAACATGGGGCGATACAGAATTCGCGAACGGTCTATTTGGTATTCACCAACCGTTGATCCGCACAATGTATGACACACGTTCATTTCAATTGTCATTAATGACATGGGCTTTTATTGCAAAAAAAGGCCCGAAACGTCTACAAGATTATGAAACATTTTATGATTATTTAAGAGCTTTTTGGAAGACAGAAATGGCCTCGAAATTTTCTGGTGGCAAGGACTTCACAACTTTTTGGAATGATTTATTACAAAAAGGTTTTGTCGGTGAAATTGCTTCTTCAAATGCGAGAACTTTTAAAACAGATGCTTTATCAGTTATTAAAAAGAAACAAACATCGTCAACTTTCGAATTAGCATTATATCCAACGGTTCAAATCGGTGATGGATCGCTAGCGAATGTGGGTTGGTTGCAAGAATTACCAGACGCAGTTACAAAAATAGTTTGGGATAATTATGCCTCGATGTCTTTAAAAACTGCTGAAGAAAATAAAATTAAACAAGGTGATGTCTTAGAAATCACAGCGAATGGTCAAAAAATAAAATTACCAGCGCACATTCAGCCGGGCCTTCATGACGGTGTGATTTCAATTGCTGTGGGTTACGGACGTACGCACGCTGGTAAAGTTGGTAATGGTATTGGTCAAAATGCTTATCAATTTTTAACTGTTAAAAATAATGAAGTTTTGGCTTCAGGCTTACCAGTAGAATTTAAAAAAACCGGCGAAAAATACACATTAGTTACGACTCAAGGTCATGATTCAATGGAAGGTCGTCAAATCGTTGTGACGGCAACAAATAAAGATTACGAAAAATCAAAAGAAGCGAATATTCATCGTCATCACACTTGGAACATTTGGGCTGGGCATCAGTACAATGGTCACAAATGGGGAATGGCCATTGATCTAAATACTTGTACAGGTTGTTCGGCATGTATGACAGCTTGTCAGTCTGAAAATAATATTCATGTTGTAGGTAAAAAATATGTGATGCAAGGTCGTGAAATGCACTGGATCCGTATTGATAGATACTACGCAGGAAATCCTGAATCAGCTGAAACTGTTTTTCAACCGGTGATGTGTCAACACTGTGACAATGCACCTTGTGAAACCGTTTGTCCGGTGGCGGCGACTGTTCACAGTAGCGAAGGCTTAAACGAAATGATTTATAATCGATGTGTTGGAACAAGATATTGTTCCAACAACTGTCCTTATAAAGTTCGCAGATTCAATTGGTTTAATTATGCAAAATTAATTGAAAAACCAATGCATATGGCGCTAAATCCTGAAGTCACTGTGAGAACACGTGGTGTGATGGAGAAATGTACTTTCTGTGTTCAACGTATTAAAGAAGGTAAAAACCAAGCTAAAAAAGAAAATCGTCCATTAAAAGATGGCGATATCAAAGTGGCTTGCGAAACGGCATGTCCGACTCAAGCGATTACTTTTGGTGATTTAAATGATGAAAATTCTCGGGTGGCAAAAGCATTCAAAACAGAACCAAGAGCTTACGCCCTACTTGAAGAGTGGTATGCAAAACCTTCAGTTAGGTACATGTCTAAAATTAAAAACAACGATCAAGTGACTCCTGCTAAGAAAGGAGCAAGCCATGCTTAAACGTAATCAATTAGTATTAGGTAACAAATCTTTAAAAGATGTGACAGATGATATCTGCGCACCGATTGAACGTGTCCCATCGAAAGAATGGCTTGGTTTGTTTTTATCAGCGAAAGCTCTATTTATATTTTATATCCTCACAATTGCGATAGTTGTTTCAACGGGTATGGGATTATTAGGTGTGAATCATCCGGTGGCTTGGGGTACGATGATTATCACGTTCGTATTCTGGGTGGGTATTGGTCACGCGGGAACTTTAATTTCTGCGATTTTATTTTTATTCCGTCAGAAATGGAGAACATCTGTTGCTAGAACAGCTGAAGCCATGACGGTTTTTGCAGTTATGACTGCGGGTATTTTTCCGTTGATTCATACCGGTCGTCCTTGGTTGGATTTCTGGTTGTTTCCTTATCCAAACCAACGTGGTCCTTTGTGGGTGAATTTTAGATCGCCTTTATTGTGGGACGTTTTTGCCATTTCAACATACGCGACAGTATCAAGTGTGTTTTGGTTTGTGGGAATGATTCCAGATTTAGCTACTGTTAAAGATCGTGCAGTTAATAAAATTCGTCGTACAATTTACGGAGCTTTATCAATGGGGTGGAGAGGCACAGCTAAACAGTGGTCACACTTTGAAATGATTTATTTAGTTTTAGCTGGTTTATCTACTCCATTAGTTTTATCAGTTCATACCATAGTCTCTTTTGACTTCGCGGTTTCGGGTTTACCAGGGTGGCATACAACTATATTTCCACCGTACTTCGTTGCCGGCGCGATCTTTTCGGGTTTTGCGATGGTTATTACGTTAATGAGTTTAGTGCGAATTGGATTTCCACAATTTAAAGATTACATCACGATTGATCATATGGAAGTCATGAATAAAATTATCATGATGACTGGTTTGATGGTGGGTTACGCATACGGCGCTGAATTTTTAATTGCTTGGTATTCAGGGAATGATTATGAACGTTATGTTTTTATGAACAGAGCTTTAGGTCCTTATGCTTGGTCATATTGGATTATGGTGACGTGTAACGTTTTAATTCCGCAATTATTCTGGTTTAGAAAAGTTCGTCGCTCGATACCAATCATGTTTGTGATTTCAATATTTGTGAATATCGGTATGTGGTTTGAACGTTTCGTGATCACAGTCACATCACTGCATCGTGATTTTCTTCCGTCAAACTGGGGACAGTATGCATGGTCGATGTATGATACAGCGATCTTAGTTGGATCGTTTGGAATGTTTTTCACAATTTTCTTACTTTATCTTCGTGTATTTCCAGCGATTTCAATAGCGGAAATTAAACCCGTGTTAGGCGTGGGTCGTGATGATGAACATCATGGGAAGGGGCACTAATCATGGCTAACAAAAAAGTCATTGGCGGAATCGCCGCAATATTTTTAGATGAAGCTGCAACTATTAAAGCGGCCAATAAGGTTCGTGAATCAGGTTATGTGAAATTCGATGCAATTACGCCTTATCCTGTTCACGGTATGGAAGAAGCTTGTGGAATTAAACGCTCACCGATTCCATATGTTACTTTCGTTGCAGGACTTATTGGATTAGCAGCAGGTTTAGCATTAACATATTACACATCAGTTTCTGATTGGCCGCTTAATATTGGTGGTAAACCGATGTTTTCACTACCTGCGTTTGTGCCTATTTTGTTTGAATTAACAGTTTTATTTGCGGCACTTGTTTCTGTTGGAGCTTTTTTCTACCTTTGTGGAATGCCAAAAATTGATCCGCCGGTGATAGATAAAGATTTAACTTGCCATAAGTTTGCTATTTTTATTCCAGAAAATGATATTGGTTACAGTCCTGATCGCATTGAAAAAATGTTTAAAGATCTTGGTGCTGATGAAATCAAAAAAGTGTCGGAGTACTAAAATGAAAAAATTCACATCGAAATTCAAAATCATTTTATGTCTAGTTGGTTTCTTCGTACTTACAAGCTGTAGTAATAAATCACAACCCAACGTTGAAGTGATTCAAGATATGATGGAATCGCCTGCATTGAAACCACAAGAAGCTGACGCTGGAGCACCTAATAATGCAGCGATGAGACTTCCTCCTGAAGGGACACAGCCGCAAGGATTTGTTCCTTATGCTTATGCTGAAGATATTGACGGAGCTAAAAATAATAAAAATCCATTTTCAGGAAATTTTTCAGAAGAGACTTTGAAAACAGGTCTTAAGTATTATACGATTCACTGTGCTGTTTGCCACGGGGCAAAAGGCGAAGGTGGAGATAAAATGTCAGTCGCTGAAACGATGGCTTTAAAACCACCTTCAATGTTATCGGATAAAATCAATGGTTGGACTGATGGACAAATTTATCATGTGATCACAATGGGCCAAGGGGTTATGGGACCGTATGCGGCACACATTCCTGCGCCGTATCGCTGGCAAGTTGTAAACTATATTCGTCAGCTGCAAAAAAACTCAAAATAATTGGAAATAATTAATCAAAGGATAATAAAATGGGATCATCAAATCACCATCAAGAATTAAAGATAGAAAAATTCGAAACACCACAAGCTTTAAATACAACGATCTATGTTTCAATTTGTATTGGCCTATTAGGTTTGGTTTACGGTTTTGCTAAAGATCCAGAAAGATTATGGACTTCATACCTTGTATCTTTTTTCTTTTTTGCTTGTTTAGGTATTGGTGGTTTATTTTTTATCGCTATCAACCATGTGACTCGTGCTGGCTGGAGTGTTTCAATTCGCAGGTTAGCCGAAGCTTTAACTAGTTTTTTACCGGCGATGTTGATCGGAAGTTTAGTTTTGATTGTGGGTTTTAAATATCTTTATGCTTGGGCTGATCCAGAACAGGTATATCGTATGACGGGTGGTAAAGCGATTTACTTGGCGCCTTGGTTTGTGATCGTAAGGCTTGTGATTTTCGCTGTTGGTTGTTTGATTTTTAAAAATATTTTAGTGGGCAATTCTTTAAAACAAGATCAGTCAGGCGATGTTAAGTTGACTCAAAAAAACGGAGTCTATTCAATAGGTTTCATTGCTTTCTTCGCAATCTTCTTTTCGTTGTTTTCAATCGATTTATTGATGTCATTACTGCCAAGTTGGTATTCGACTATTTACGGAATCTATACCTTTGCAGGTATGGTTCAAGCCACAATGGCAGTACTGGCTATTATGATTGTTTGGCTAAAAAATTCGAAATGGATTCAAGGTTATATTACTGTTGAACACCAACATGATATTGGTAAATTTTTAAAAGGTTTTACAATATTTTGGGCTTACATCGCGTTTTCTCAGTTCATGTTAATCTGGTACGCTAATATCCCAGAGGAAACTGAATTCTACCTTATGCGTTCACACAGTGGCTGGTTGATGGTGTCTTTCGGATTATTGATTTTTAGATTCATTGTTCCATTTTTAGTTTTATTACCAAGAGAAGCTAAACGTAATGATGCAAACCTAGTAGGGATCTCTATATTGGTTCTTGTGATGCAATATGTGGATATCTACTGGTTAGTTTATCCTAATTTCTTTGAAGGAACGCCAAAGTTCGGTTTTCTTGAAATTGCATTATTTGTTGGTTTTGCTGGGGTTTTCCTTAAGCTTTTAACTGGCTTTATGTCTAAGAACAACTTGGTGGCTATTAAAGATCCTCGTATGCATGAGGCTTTAAACCATCACGTGACTTATTAGTCCATTTTCATTGATCAACTAAGCTATTTAGATGCTTTTTTCATAAGACTTCTCTTGAAAAAGGCCCTTTTTATTGCCATAATAAATTCATGTTTAATATCACGACCACCACATTTTAATCTCCATCAGATCTTCAAAAATGTGTCGTAATTGTATAAAAAATCTCAAAACTAAAATTAAACCTAAAATATAAAACTAAATAAAATGAATAAATCAGCATGAAACAAATTAATATTATATTACCAGATAACTCAGTTAAAACATTTGATCACGAACCGACAACTTTAGATGTGGCTAATTCAATTGGCGCTAGACTTGCTAAAGACACTTTAGGCGCTAAACTGAATGGCGCAAAAGATGTGATCGATTTTAGAATTCCATTAGTCGACGGAACTAAAATAGAAATCGTTACAACAAAATCAGCTGAAGCTTTAGAAGTCGTAAGACATTCAGCAGCGCACTTAATGGCGCAAGCTATCCAAGAAATTTGGCCTGAAGTGAAAGTCACAATTGGTCCTGTTGTTGAAAACGGATTTTATTATGATTTTGATTCTCCGTTTACTTTTACTGAAGAGCATTTTGCACAAATTGAAAAAAAAATGGAAGAGATCCAGAAAAAAGATCTTCCGCTAGTTCGTGAAAATTGGCCTATTAATAAAGCCATTGAAACTTTTAAATCCATGGGTGAACGATTCAAAGTTGAATTGATTCAAGATCTTGCCGCTAAAGGCGAAACTGTTGTGGGCATCTACCATCAAGGAAACTGGTTTGATTTATGTCGTGGACCGCATGTGCAATCCACAGGACAAATCAAAGCGTTTAAATTAATGAGCGTTGCCGGAGCTTACTGGAAAGGTGATCAAGCCAACCAAATGCTTCAACGTGTTTATGCAACAGCGTTTCAAGATAAAAAAGAACTTGAACAGTATTTAATTAATATTGAAGAAGCTAAAAAGCGTGATCACCGTAAACTAGGAAAAGAACTAGGAATGTTCATGTTTCATCCATGGGCGCCAGGTTCTCCGTTTTTTACAGGTAAAGGCACTGTGGTTTATAATGAATTATTGAAATACATGCGTGATATGTATTTTAAATATGGCTATCACGAAGTGATTACTCCACAAATTTTTGATGTGGAATTATTTAAAACATCAGGTCACTATGCAAATTACAAAGAAAACATGTATTTCACAAAAGTTGACGACCGTGATTTCAGTTCTAAACCTATGAACTGTCCGTCGCATTGTTTACTGTTTGCTTCAGGAAAACATTCATATCGTGATTTACCTTATCGGATGGCTGATTTTGGTCGTTTGCACAGATACGAAGTGTCTGGCGCTTTATCGGGTTTAACCCGAGTGCGAACATTCTGTCAGGATGACGCTCATATTTTTTGTACAGTTGAACAGCTGCAACAAGAAATTAAAGGTTTTGTTGAATTGCTAAATGAAGTTTACCAAAAATTAGGAATGGTTGAATACCATGTGTATTTATCGACTCGACCTGAAAAGCGTATGGGTTCAGATGATGTTTGGGACAAAGCAGAAAACGCATTAGCTCAAGCGCTAAAAATATTAAATATTTCTTACACTGTGAACCCTGGTGACGGGGCTTTTTACGGGCCAAAATTAGATATTATGTTTGTTGATGCATTAAAACGCCCTTGGCAATTAGGAACTATACAATGTGATTTTAATTTACCGATGAATTTTGATTTAAAATACACAGGTGAAGACAATGTCGAACATCACCCAGTGATGCTTCACCGTGCGGTCTTAGGTTCATTAGAGCGCTTTATTGGGGTGTACTTAGAACACACAGCAGGGCATTTGCCAGTTTGGCTATCACCAGTTCAAGTGACTATCCTAAATGTCACTGACCGGGTAAATCCATTCTGTGAAAAAATTCAAAAAGATTTACACGCCCATGAAATCCGTGTTGATTTTGATCGTCGAAATGAAAAATTGAATTTTAAAATTCGCGAAGCGCAATTACAAAAAATCCCGTACATGATTATCGTGGGGGATAAAGAGGCTGAACAAGGAACTGTGTCCGTGCGTTTAAGCGACGGCACTGTGATCAATGACATTGTTTGGGATCATGCCATGCATATGATTGTGGATAACAAAAAGAATAGAGAACTTAAACCTACTATGAAAAACAATTCATAGTAGGGAATTTTTTTAATAATAATCCAGAGGAGGATTTTATAAATCAGTCTAATAATCAAAGTGGACCAAAAGGCGGCGGATTCAACCGTTTCGACCGTGACAAAAAACGTGGCGATAAAGATGGACTTCGTGTTAATCGCGATATCAGAGCCCCACAAATCCGTGTAATCGATGACGAAGGCGAAATGCTAGGGGTCATGACAGTTCCAGAGGGACTTCGTTTAGCAGAAGACCGTGGTTTAGATTTAATCGAAATCGGACCTACAGCGTCTCCTCCGACGTGTAAAATTATGGATTACGGCAAGTACAAATATGAAAATAAAAAGAAAGCCGCAGCATCACGAAAAAAACAAGTGATCGTGGTCATCAAAGAAATCCAAATGCGTCCAAGAACTGATCTTCATGATTTCGAAACTAAAATGAAACATGCTAGAAGATTCCTTCTTGAAGGCGATAAAGTTAAAATTAATTTACGTTTTATGGGTCGTGAAATGTCTCATCAAGACATGGGATTACAAGTTATTTTAAAAGCGATTGATTTTGTTAAAGATCTAGCGATCATTGAATCTCAGCCAAAAACTGAAGGTAAAAATATGTTCACGATGATTGCTCCAGATCCAGTGAAAGTGAAAGACTACTTGAAAGCGAACCCACCTAAATCAGGTTCAACGAAAGAAGTTTTACCAGAACTCTCTAAAGAAGATTTGACGTCGTCTTCAGTGACTGAAGAGCATGACGAATAATTTGGGTGCCTGGCACCTTTAGGCGCATCGCGCTAAAAGATGTGTAATTGCAGTGTATTTTATAAGATAGATTTTTTTAAATAGGGCTGATGAGGCCCTATTTATTTATGTTGTCGATTTTTTTATAGAAAACATCTAAGTACATTAAATAGTTTTTCATAAACATTGGATCTTGAGTCAATGAATCGGCCATTTTGTAGAGATCTGTCTTTTTAGACTGGTAAAAATTAATTACGCTTTTAAAATCTTCTGCAGTTCCAATTTTTTGTACTCTTGTGATTGTTTTTTCAATATTAGCATCTTGTATAGATTCTAATATTATCCGACCCTGCCCTGAAGTTTGGTCATTGTTTTGCAAAATACTGGCAAAATTTAAGTCGTTAGCATACAAACGCCATTCGGTTTCACTGATGGCAATGCATTTTACATTGTGAAAGCCTACGTCCTTATTGCCGTCTCGAGAATCCGTTGAATCAATTTTTATATAAAAGTCATAATTCATTACAAGAGAACTAAATAGGTGTAATTTGATACTTTCATTTTTATTTATTTCTTGATGGTCTTGGATGTTCTTAAAAATATTTCTAGGAAAATTATCATCAACAGTACTAGTAGCTTGTCCCTGCATTATTTTTTTTGAAAAATCATATTCACCTATGACCTGATAAAGTCCATTTAAACGTTCAATCATGTTAGATTTATTTTCAATAAAAAAAGCAGGTTTTTGGCTGTAAGCAATCAAAGCTGATTCACTATTATCAATATAATTTATAAGTGCATTTTGTGTTTTAGGGACTGCAATACTGAGTTGTTCTTGAATATCAAAAAGAAACTTCTCTCGGTGCGGAGACGAACTGAAAAATTTGGTCAGTATAGGGTCAGTGATACCTTCGACTGAGTTCACACAGTGTGTAGCTAAGTCATATTTTTTCTTATTGAAGTATCGATCCTTTTTTGTTTGTTCTTTTTTGAATTTGATTTTTAACTTAGGAAACTGACAAGCCATAAGTGTATAATTGCCACGCATTGTTAGTTCGACATCATAGGTCTCCAAGGATTGTGTATTAGGATTGATGACTTGAAGTATGCCGGCCACAGACTTTTCGAGAGAGTCTAATAGGACTGATTGAGATTCCGATCTTGTGTCGAAAAGCTTTTTAAATGGTGCGGTTATAGTTAAACTAACTGGCTGTGAGGACTCAAACAAATTATTGGCATGAGCGCTATTCGCTACTAGAATCAATAAAATAAATTTTATAAAAATTTTCATAATTTCACCAGGCCCTATTTATTTTTCTTCATTCTTTTTTCTAATGATTTAATATAGCTTTCAGAATAGACAGCAGAAAAATTAATTAAATTCTTCATGTTATCATCAATCACTTGAATATATTCACCACGCACAGCAGCTGTCATTTTTTGAGAATGGATAAAACCTAAATAGCCGGCATAAAGACGAACTAACTCCTTGCTATTATCCTTCACTAAATCTAACACAATGTCTTCAAGTGGATTTTTAGTTTTCAATCTTAATAAATAAGATTTCTTATCTTTTGTTGTTAGGATTTTAGAATTCTTCCAGTATTCAGTTGATTTAAAAGCTTCATTTAATGAGCTGAATCTTTTTTCCTGGTCTAACTGTTTAGCCGTGTATTTAATCACACTAGGGCTTTTAAGTTCTTTAAATTCAATAATTCGAATGTCCGAATCCACTTGAATGAGAATCCAATACCTGATTGATCCCATACTGCTGCCAGATACATTAATTCTTGATCCCATATCTAAAATTTTAGCCTTGGGAGCAAATTCTTGAATAACAATTTCAATCAGTTTTTTAGAATCTTTATCAGTAACTGGGGATAATTTAAGATCTGCCGCAAATTTGTTATTTTCATACTTTTTAGTCGTATATTTTTCATTAGCTTTATCAAAGTTGGTTTTATCTAATTCAAACATTTCACCAAGGACTGCATCTTGTTGACTTTTTAATTCATCCATTGATTGGTTTAATCCATTTGAATAAGAAGTAAAAAACTCTTTTTTACTAAATACGACTTTTTCATCAGTCAAATAAGTATAAAACTTAATAAGATCAAAAAAATATGATCCTGTTCCTGAGTCGTCTAAATCAGCGATTGCTAATTCAGGCTGTTTAGTTTTTTGGTTGTAATACAAGGCCACATTATTAAAGTGATAATCGCCAACGATTGGGCCTTCGATGAGGAGCTCTTTAATATCTGACGGGATTAGATATTGTCCCAGTGCTGAGGCGCCATTTTTTTTGCTATAATCCCAGTAATCATAAACAAAAGTGCTTAGCGCATTTCCTGATTTTAGTTTTTTAACTTCTGGCCAATGCTCGACTTGTGACTGAGCTTTTAAACTCAGAGTTAAGGCAAATAGATTTAAAAAAGTTATGACATTTTTTCTCATAAGTTACTCACAGGCAGCAGCAGCCACTTGGCCTGTTGTTAAATATGTTTCAATATCTAAATCTAATTTCAGTTTTCCAGATTGGCAGTTGGTTTTAAGAATTTTAGATGCATCGTTGACGTTAGCTACGAATTCTTTGTAATCGAACCCAGTAAACATTAAATTTCTTGTGAAAAACTGAGCGACTACTTTTTCTTGGGTTTGGCCATTTTCAAGAACGGACTGTGAAGTTATTTCTTTTTGCAGTTGCATTAATTTTTTATAAGTTTTTGGATTCATATGAGCCACTTGTGTTAATAATCCAGCCTTTTTGGCTTTATTTTCTTTTGAAACACCGCAATCGTTATCTTTAAGAAGCATTGATTTAAATTGAATCGGCTGAAACTGACTGATGACAACGCCTGAATTTTTGTCAGCCGTATATTCTTCCATATCATCTGCAATTTTTAAAACGATCTGACCAGTTTTTTGATCTTTTGCTTGGTAAACTAATCGATTTTGATAAGCGATATTTCCGAAACGATCTTGCTGATCTAAAAGATGATCCAATAAAACAAATTCAGTGGCATCTCTCATGACATATAGTTTTTGAATGTTAGCTGCTTCCCACTGATTAGCTACGATTTGTCCGATTGATTTTTTGTCTTTAACCATTTGAAAAATAAAGTTTTTATCTCTGAAAGCGACAGCGCGATCTGTCCCAGATGTGAACAATTCTTTATAAAATTCTTCTTGGCTGGGGTTCTTGATAAATACACCGTAAGATTGTTGGCCATCATCACTTAGAAGAAGATCTTTATCCTTATGCGCTAAGCCCTGGCGAAGCTTACTGTAAAGAGACGTCCATGTTTGATAGATTAATGCTGATGGATCTTTAGAAGTTAATTTAATTGCTTTTTCTGCAACTTTTTTATGAGTTTCGATATCTACAGAACGTAACACCGATGGTGGAACACGTCCGATGCCACCAAGAATTCTTGAAACGTGGTAATAGCCAATAATTGACGGAGCATAGCTGCAACTTGTGCTATTTTTAAATTTTCCGATTTTAGAAGCGCCTTCACATAAACTGATTTCAACATTTTCTTTCGTCATATTTTCAGGGATTTTATAAAATTCAGTTCCAGGGTTTGTACTATTTAATTTCGGGCAGATCGCTGCTGATTGAAAACCTAATTGGGCCTCAGCCGCTGTGACTTTATAAAAACTGTATGAACATAGTTTTTGTTCTGTTTCTAAGTCTGATTTTCTGTAAGATGCATTAGGGTAGTGCTTTGGTATAACACAAACTTCTTGCTGCCCACTTGGTGAATTAAAATAAATATTTTTATCACCGCGCTCTAAAGAAGTTGTCATTGTCGCAAAAGCTTGTGTACTTATTAATGTCATAGCTAAAATCTTTTTCATACATACGTCCTTTAAGGGTGTAGCATTTCATTTAAATGTTCGTTAATGTAAGATCTATGGGCATGAAAGTTTTTTCCGCGGCCGGCTTCATAGTTTTTATCATGTGTTTTTTCAATCACAGCCACAAATTCTAAAAATATCTGATAGCCCTTAATTAAAGATAAATCTTGATCTAATTTTAGGCTCGAATATTCAGTGGGAATTTTTATTTCAATCACAGAATCAGTCGGTTTATAAGCCTCAATGGTTTTATTTTCCGAAAGCAATTTCATTGAAATATTTTGATCTAAAGTCATTTGCACATCAAAAGAACGATTTGTTTTACTATCGAAAAATGTTATCGAATAAGAATCTCTAGCGTAAATGTTTTCAGCTATTTTTTTAAAGCTCACTTTTTCTTCTAGTGCTATTTTGATAACCTCAAGCATTGATTTAACTGTGACTTCATCGGCATATTTAGGAACATTTAATTCTAAAGCCGTTTTTGTAATTTGTTTGAAATTTTTAATAAATTTTGATGTTCCAATTTGTTGAATTAAAACATCGGGCATGTAGAGTCGTGGTTTGAAGACAGCTCCGTTGTAACGGCTATCAGGAACTTTAAATTCTATAAAAGAATGGTTTTTTGTAAATTCAGCATATTCAACTTTGTAATTAACAGAAGATTCAGGGCTATAGCCATATTTTCTGACTCTTATTTTTAAACTTAGTGGCATTTTTTTATTTTGACTTCTAACTTGAATTTTTTCTAAGTAAATCGTGTCTGTAATATTTTTCGAACCCATTTTTTTTTTGATCCCGTAATTTTATTTCAAGACCGATTGTCGCTAAATTTTCACCGAAAGCCGCTAGGTTCTCACTTAATTTTGTTGTTTCAACTGTCCATTTTTTTTCGATGCGTGCACCGGTTGTGCTCATGGCCATTTTTTCTGTGCTTTTCCAGAATAGAGCATTCAATCTTTCGGAAATTACTTGGCCTTTAAACGGATCATGAAAAAACAAATCTTTACATTGGTTGGCCTCAGCAGTGGCCGCTGACAGTGCAAAAACCGTCAATAGCACCGTTAAGTGCTTTAAGATAAGTTTAAAAGAATTCACATCTTATAGAATAGCAAAGTCAGGGCCTTGTCAGGATTGCTCAAATTGAACACATTGGATTTAATAGGTGTAGAGTGTTTAAAACTTAGATAATGGCCAAATTTGGCGGTCATCTTAGTTCTGAGACAGGTTCCAAGTTTTGCAATTTTCTTCACTGAAATCAGTTAAGAAGCATTGGTTGTTGATCAGACCTTTAAGATAACATTGGGTAAGGTAAGGTTCATTTTTCTTTGTCTTAATCAGAGTATAAAATGAACTTTTTCCTAAGTGAACAGTGTAGGTTCTGCGATCAGAACAGACGACTTCAACAGTGTCTTTTTCTTTTGAAACTAAGTACGTTGAACATTTAAGGCCTTTAGTTTCAGTCTCAAAATGTTTTAAAAACGAAGTTTCGATATTTGACCACTCACAGGCAAAAGTCGTGATTTTAAGAAGCAAGACAACCAAAAATATAATCGTTAATTTAAACATATAGACCTCAAAGGATGAGGTTTTCTATCCGAGTTTGTCAGTATTGTTGAGTGAATTTTTAAAACGGTTGCTAAGGGTGAAATTGTTGCTTGAAGTTACTGCTTTATAAATAGGCAGGCCATAAAAAATATTGCACTGGCTAGGTAAAAAGACTACATTGGCTCTTCAAATTAAGGCTAGTAGCTGAGCATTTAAGAAGACTAATTATTCTGATTAGTTTCGCCCTACTGGAGGAAGGAAACCAATGAAAACGCACTCTGGTGCTAAGAAACGCATGCGCGTTCTTAAAAGCGGTAAAGTGAAACGCAAACAAACAAAAATGCGTCACTTAAATTCTCACATGAGTTCAAAAACAAAACGTCATCTAGGTCAAGTGACCTACGTAGCTGACGCTAACATGCTTCAAGTGAAGCGCCAATTCGGCTTTTAAGAGAGGTAGCGCATGGCACGTGTAAAATCGGGGATGACTAATCGTCGTCGCCACAAAAAAGTTTTAAAAAGAGCAAAAGGTTATTACTCAGCAGGTTCTAGATCATACACTCACGCGGTTGAAAAAAATGACCGTGGTATGGCTTTCGCTTACAAACACAGAAAAATGAAAAAACGTAACTTCAGAATGTTATGGAACCAAAGAATCAATGCAGCTGCACGATTAAATGGAACTACATATTCAAGATTAATCGGTGGATTAATTAAAGCTGGAATTACTTTAGATCGTAAAGTTTTATCAGATATGGCAATTAATGATGCTGGAACTTTCTCATCTTTATGTCAGCACGCTCTTAAATAGAGTGATGAAGATATAAATAAGTTTTAATAAAAAGGCGGGGGAAATCTCGCCTTTTTGTTTTTAGGTGTTAACTGGTTTAGACAGTAATTAGGTAGATATGAAGTCAGAAAATAAAAAATTTAGCAAAAATTTTGAAGCTAGAAAAAAAGAACATATTGTTTGGGCATTGAATTCAAAAACTCAATCTCAAACTGATGATCATTTTGATTGGATTCGTCTGGCGCATCAACCTTTGCCCGAAATTAATTTATCTGAAGTCAGTCTTAAAACACAAATTCTGAAAAAAACATTTTCCTCGCCTCACTTCATCAGTTCGATGACAGCTGGGCACGCCCAAAGTAAAAAAATTAATTTACGATTAGCCGAAGCTGCAGCCGAAGCAAATTGGTTGATGTGCGTTGGGTCTCAACGTCGTGAACTGACAGATGGGCAAGCGCAAACTGAATGGAAATCAATTCGCAAGCTGTCGCCAAAAACACAATTTGTTTCAAATATTGGCTTAGAAGAATTGATTCAGACGCCATTAAAAAATATTTTAAAATTAGCAGAAAATCTTGAATCTTTGGGTTTTATTATTCATGTCAATCCACTACAAGAAGCTTTGCAGAAAAAAAATCAAGCCAACTTTTCTGGTGGATTAAAGGCGATCGAAAAAATATCTAAAAATTCGGATATCCCTATCATTGTCAAAGAAGTTGGCTTTGGTATGGATTTAGAAACAGTGAAAAGTTTATTTAGCCTTGGAGTGTCCGTAGTCGACATATCAGGTAAAGGCGGAACTCATTGGGGCCTTCTTGAAGGCCTGCGCCATCAAAAAAATAAAAATAATTTATTTGAAAGCAGTCAGGCCTTTAAAGACTGGGGTTATTCAACAATTGAATCTTTGTTAATGTGCAATAGTTTAGCGAAAAAGAACGTAGTTTGGGCTTCTGGCGGAATTAGAAACGGTGTTCATTCAGCCAAATGTTTAGCTTTAGGCGCAAAAGCTGTGGGTATAGCCCAGCCGCTGATGAAAGCGGCCGTCAAATCTAAAACTGAAGTGTTAAATGTCATGGATCAATTTGATTACGAATTGAAAGTCGCATTATTCTGCACAGGTGTGGTAAACTTAAAAGAACTCGATACAAAAAAGGTTTGGGACTTTCTATGAAACTTTCCGAAATTTTTAAAGGCTTTTCAAAATTAAATTACACTGAAAGATTAGATCTTTTGAAACAAGCCTCTGTGATTGATTCAGCTGATGTCACATTTCTAAAAAATGGTGGGTTGCAATCCATTGATCTAGGTGAAAAATTTATTGAAAATGTAATTGGCTATTTTCAGTTACCGATGGGTGTAGCGACGCATTTCAAAATAGACCAAAAAGATATTGTTATTCCCATGGCTGTTGAAGAAACATCGATTGTTGCAGCAGCAAGCAAAACGGCGAAATGGATCCGCGAAAACGGTGAAATTAAAACAGAAGTTTTGGGTCAAGATATCATCGGGCAAATTCAATTTGCTCATGTTAAGATTCCTGAAGACTTTAAAAATAATGTTTTAAAGCAAAAAGATTTTTTAATATCTATAGCGAACAAAGAAGTGGCATTTGGTTTAGTCAGCCGCGGTGGTGGTGTGACAGATATTAAGGTTCGTATCATTGATCGTGAAGACGAAGGCTTTATGGGCGTAGTGCACGTACACATGAATCCATGTGATGCTATGGGTGCAAATATTATTAATCAAGTGTGTGAATTCTTAAAAACTCCGCTGCAAGAATACACATCTGAAAAAGTCACAATGTGCATTCTTTCAAACCTTGTAGATACAAAGTTAACTAAAGCCGTAGTGATTCTAAATAATATCGATTTAGATTTAGCGCAAAAAATTGAAGAGGCCTCTAGGTTTGCAGAACTTGATCCTTACCGAGCAGCGACAAATAACAAAGGTGTACTTAACGGAATCGATCCGATTTTAATTGCGACAGGAAACGACTGGCGTGCTGTAGAAGCAGGGCTACATGCTTATGCCGCATCGACAGGTCGTTATAAATCAATTACAAAATGGCGTGTGCAATACACTTCAGATTTGCATCCTCAGGCTGGCCATAAACTAGTTGGTGAACTGATTGCCCCGATCGTTGTAGGAACAGTGGGAGGAGTGACAGCACTTCATCCAATGGCCAAACTAGGTCTTAAAATTTTAAATGTTAAATCAGCATCTGAATTATCACGAGTTATTGCAGCTGTTGGTTTAGTGCAGAACCTTGGTGCACTACGTGCTTTAACAACAGTCGGTATAATCGAAGGTCATATGAAGCTGCATATTAAGAATTTATCTTTAGGTGCGGGTGCCACAGACACTGAAATGCCATTTATGGTCAAAAAATTAGAAGAAATTTTATCACTGCGTAAAAGGATTTCACTAACCAATGCCGTTGAAGTTCTGAATGATCTTCGACGAAAAA
Organism: Bdellovibrio sp.; assembly: GCA_043721535.1. Lineage (GTDB taxonomy): Bacteria > Bdellovibrionota > Bdellovibrionia > Bdellovibrionales > Bdellovibrionaceae > Pseudobdellovibrio. The sequence continues at coordinate 24,442 of JAYSQO010000071.1, forward strand.
GTGAGACCTAGATTTTGCAAATAGCAGGTAAAACATTTTTATCTGGTGAATATGCAGTTTTAGAGGGTGGATCTGCTATTGGAATGGCAACAAAACCCTATTTTGAATTTTCTGAAATACAAAGTCCTAATTTTGAAAAAATCAATATTCATCCTGAAAGTACAGCCGGGTTATATCTTAAATTAAAAAATCAGAAAATTGAAAATCTATTTATTAAAAACGGATATGGTGTTGGTGGTTTTGGTCAGTCTACAGCTGAATTTATATATACATGGCTGAAAGTTCAAAAACAGTCATGGCCTTTGACTAAAAACAAGCATTTAGATATCTATCAGGATTACTTAAATCTATTTACAGAAAATCAATCTATCAAACCCAGCGGGGCTGATTTATTAACGCAAATTAATAGTGGAATATCAGTTTTTAAAAATGATCAATCAGCTGCTGTGCAATCAATACAGTGGCCATTTAAGAACTATGAAGTCCTTATTTTTTCAACGGGCTTAAAAATTAAAACTCATGAGCATTTGCAAAACTTAGATCGCAAGCATTGCCGTGACTTAGTTGGACCTAGTGATTTAGTGGTCAAAAACTTTTTAGATCAAAACTATGATCAATTTTTACTATCAATGAAGACTTGGGTTAGAGCACTTCAAGACAAGGGTTTAACTCATCCAGATATCCTGGAAGTAGTGAGTAAGTTGAGTTCACAGTTTTCAGACTGCGTTTTTAAGCCCTGCGGGGCACTAGGTGCTGATGTGATTGCTGTTATAACGCCTTTAGGTCTACGTGATACGTTGATTAAATACGCAGAATCAATCAAATTAAAATACCAAACAAGCAGTTCTAATTTGTCAATATTCTAGCCATTTGTTAGGTTAGACACATATGAATTCGGGATCTCAATTAGAAAAAAAACTTTCAACTGACCAAATTTGGTGTATAGCCTCGGCACCGTCAAATATTGCTTTAATTAAGTATATGGGCAAGGTTGACACAACAACGAACAAGCCAACTAATTCTTCGTTATCATGGACATTAAATTCTTTGCGTAGTTTTGTGCGAATTAAAAAAAACAATCAATTAAATCAAGATACATGGTCGGTCTTAATTGATAGTGAATTAAAACCAATTCAGTTATCAGAAACAGGTTTAAAAAAATTTCTTAGTTTTTTTCAAAATTTAAAAAAGCAGTTTGGTTTAAGTGGCTTTTACGAAATTCAATCGGCTAATAATTTTCCGTCGGACTGTGGCCTTGCCAGTTCAGCCAGTAGTTTTGCAGCCTTGACGCTTGTGACATATAGGCAGGCGAGAACAATTTTGGATTATCCTGAAAAATCTGATCAAGAATTAGCAATGATTTCAAAAAGTGGATCAGGATCTTCATGTCGTTCATTTTTTTCACCGTGGGCGCAATGGTCAGAAGATCAAGTTAGTGCCGTCGATTTACCTTATAAAAATTTAAATCATATGGTGATTTTATGTGATGAAACTATTAAAGCTGTGTCATCAAGTCAGGCGCATAAATTAGTCCTCACATCTGATTTGTTTCCTGGTCGTATCGAACGCGCCGAAAAAAGACTGATTGATTTAAAATCAGCTTTCAATTCAAAAAATTGGCTAGAGGCCGTAGATATTTGTTGGAACGAGTTTTGGGATATGCATAATTTGTTTCATACATCTAAACCTGCTTTTCAGTATATGAATGGTGAATGTACGGAAGCTTTGAATCAGCTATTGGCTTTAAGAAATACAAATCAAGATTCACCACTTATTACAATGGATGCGGGCAGCAATATTCATTTGTTATCTAATGAAAGCCAAACAGATTTGTTCAAAAAATATCAATATGAGCTTTTAAAATCTTATAAATTATGGACACAGCAATGACTGCACTAGAAACGACTCAAGTTATTGCGTGGTCAAAGACTATTCCTGGCAAATGGATTTTATTTGGTGAACATGCAGTTCTTCGTGGTGGTAAAGCTATTGTCTTCCCGTTGATGGCTCAACATTTAAATTTAAATTATTTAAAAAATGATGCTGTATTTAAAGTTCAACTGGTTGAAGTTAAATCAGCAGAACTAGAACAAGTTATTCAGTCGACTATAGGCCGTGTTTTAGCCATGTGTGATGTTCGTCGTGAACAGCTAACGGGGACATTAGTGATTGATGCCCATATTGAATTTGGTGCTGGTATGGGGGCATCAGCCACATTGGCCGTGGGATTCACTGAATTTTTAATTTATTTAGGTTATGTAAAAACTAATGACGCTTATACATTTGCTAAAAAAATTGAAGATATCTTTCACGGCGAAAGTAGTGGTGTAGATGTTGCTGTGACTTTAAATCAAAAAGCGTTGATTTTCGAACGAACAAAAGAAAATCATTTTTTACAAAACGTTAAACTACCAAAATTATACTTATCTTATTCTGGTGTTCGTGGTGTGACAAAAGATTGTGTCTTCCAAGTTAAAAAATTATTTGAAACTGATCCAAAATTAGCTACTGCAATAGATCAAGATATGAAAAGTTGTTCTGATGATTTTATTGCGAAACATAATTCTTGGACAATGAAAGATTGGATTTTTAATATTGAAAAAGCACAAAGCTGTTTTGATCGCTGGAAACTAGTCCCTGATGCGGTCAAAAAACATCGTGATTTTTTAACTGAACACGGCGCAAAAGCCAGTAAGTTAACAGGTTCAGGCGGTGGTGGTTACGTCTTAAGTCTTTGGGAACATGAACCACCGCTGACCATTATTAACTATTTAATTCCATTATTTGAGAAAGTATAAACGATGAAAAAATTAGTTATTATTCCAACATACAATGAAATTGAAAACATGAAGCAGTTATTACCAATATTGATGAAGCTAGATTCACAATTTGATGTATTGGTTGTTGATGATAATTCACCAGATGGAACAGCTGCTTTTGTAGAAAAATTCAGATCTGAGAATAGTCGTGTTCATATTTTAAATCGTGCTCAGAAGCAAGGGTTAGGCAAAGCCTATATTGCAGGATTTAAATGGGGTTTAGAAAAAAACTATGATGTATTAACAGAAATGGATGCCGATTTTTCACATGCGCCTGTACATCTTGTACAAATTTTAAAAGCGATTGAAACCACTGATGTGGTAATTGGTTCGCGGTACGTTCTTGGTGGAGGAACAGTGAACTGGAGTCTGCTTCGTAAAATCATTTCACGTGGTGGAAGTTTGTATTCGCGAATAATCTTAGGTTACCCAATTAATGATTGGACCGGTGGTTTTAATTCTTGGAAAAAAGAAGTGTTTGAGAAAATTAATTTAGATACGATTCAATCAAATGGGTATTCATTTCAAATTGAACTTAAATATAAAGCCTTAAAAAATAATTTTAAAATTCTTGAGCTGCCTATTATTTTCGAAGATCGCAGAGTTGGACAAAGCAAAATGTCGTTGAAAATTGTATTAGAAGCTTTTTACAAAGTTTGGATGATTAGACAATACTAATAAGTGAAACTATTTACGTCTAATTTCCCAAAACGCAATTGAAGCAGACACTGTCGCATTTAAAGATTCAATATTTGTCGTTGGTATAGTAATCAGATTCATTTTGTTTTTTTGGGGTAAAGTTAATTGTAAGCCAGGACCTTCTTCACCAATCCATAGTCTAAAGTTTTCTGGCCATTTAACTGTATGAATCGCTTTGCCTTTAAGATCTAAAGCAAAATTTTCACCAGTCATGTCTAACTCATTTATTTTTTTAGGCACAGTATAAAAATGGGCTGTTAAAATAGCCCCAGCAGATGCTTTGACAGAGTGGGGTAAAAAGGGATGGCAAGCTTCGCTTGTTAAGATTATTTTTTGAATACCAAAACCCACTACTGATCTAACAAGAGCCCCTAAATTACGCGGGTCGCCCAAGGGCAAAA
>JAYSQO010000072.1:0-10895 GCA_043721535.1 Bdellovibrio sp.
GTTTCTTTTTGATTGGGGCTAACAACTTCACGGGCTAGGCTCATTAAAAAATGAGAATCTCCTGTTGAATAATTCCAACGTTTTTTGCCTTCGGTCACATTTGCATGACGTAAAATAAATTCTGTAGCACCTACCACGCCATCACCATAAAGCATTTGCGCTACGGATGATTTTGTTGGATCACCAGCTTCGTTTTCGTATTGCTCGTTCCAATCAAGACCTGATGACCATGATAAAAAATCGTTCGCCGTTAAATCACAGTGATTGTATTTTTCAGCTAGTTTTATGTAGTCACAAATCGAAGACTGAATATTTAATTTATTTTTATAAACTAAAGCACCTATGATTGCGCTTGAAATACTTTTAGAAACAGACCATGCAATATGTTTTTTGTTTTCATTAAAACCATTTGCATATTTTTCATAAACACGTTTATTGTTTTTATAAACTAGTAAACTATTTGTGTTTGCAGCTTCACCGAAACTTATTTTTTCAATCGTTGAAAAGTCGTAAGCCCATAGATTGAATGACATAATTAAAACGATAAAGTAAGTAAGTGTTTTCATAGCCGGCCTGCCTTTAATAAGTGCTTATCTCAGAAGCTCAAAGATAACACTTTTTTTGTTTGATTTTTTCATTTTATGCCTATACATATAGCAGAATCAGGGAGGCACTTTAGAGTTTTATTAGCTAAAAGTATATTACTGTAAAGACGGCCCTATGATGGGCCAATCTAATCCGGATGAAACTGTCAGCGCTCCATTTAGAAATCAAACAATCGCTAATGCCTGTCGTTATTCAGTTATAATTCAACTGGAAACGACACACTGGCAATCCATGATTTATATTCTAAATCAACACTATCAAAAACTGCTGATGATGCGAACGGACCTATTTGTTCTAATGTGGCTTTGCCGTATTTAATTTCTTGATATTCAAGATTTAAACTGATTGAAGCCACGTGAAACCCCGTTCCTAATCGGTAGCCTGTGCCGTCTGTGAATTTCACATCAAGACTACCGCTTTGTTTGGGATCAAGTTCACTTTTTAGAGTGTAATTTCCCCAGAATCTAAAACCGATGTCTGGCATTTGCAACACTAGCACAGGGCCGACATTCATTGAAGTCGCCTTGGCATCATACTGAACCGATGAATCTTTAAATTGGGGTTGAGCATAACGGCCATCTAATCCTAATAATAAAATTTCACTAATGTGAAGACCAACACGTGCACCAAGTCCAAACCCAACAATGTCTCCTGTTGAATTTGAAAATGGCGACGGATAATTGACTTCACTTTGACCTGATTCATAGGTAACTAAAGGTTCTAAAAAAATTCCTCCCTTAGAATCATCAGCTATTAATGCCATAGGAACTAAAAAACTTGTCATCAAAATACAAAAACGTTTTACAGATATATTCATTTTGAGTGTCCTTTGTAAATTATAAAATTTGGGTTGGTTTTCTACCTGTAACCAGAGAGAAAATAAATGAGATCACAGCTAAAACTAGAAAAACAATCAATAATGTTTTTCCGATTTCGATTGAAATCCCAGCAACACCTGTTGCTCCTAATACAATAGCGACTAAACCTAATATAAAAAATGCAATTGCTGCGCGGACCATAAAAAACTCCTTATGTGTTGTTGCTCTGTTCATCTTTTGAATTGAGACCTTGTACAAATCCTTCTACGAATTTAAGCCCAAGGGTTTCAATATTAAATGGAATCAACGAATTATGATTTCGTTTAATATTGGATTCATCTTTGTAAGTATCTTTCTTAAGGCTAACAAAAAACAGTATAAAACTAGATATAACGATTGAACTAAAAATAATAGCTTGAATTGAATCCCCGTTATCATAACGATTTAAATAAACTTGTAACAATTCGCCTAATTGAATCATTGCATAAATAATCACTGAAGATAGAATGAGACCTACAGATAAAACAAGACTCGCATAAATAATTTCTAAACGAATCGTTTTTTTAATGAACACCACAGATTTGTTTCCACCATCAGCAGATTCTTGTCTGCTGGATATTGAAAACAAAGAAGACATTAACATTAAAAGTTTTATACCCATAGGCCCCACTTTATTTTTAATGACGTTTACGTAATGCCAGAGTTAATAAACTACCAGCAAATAAGCCAGCTGCTACTGCAATAGCTACACCTTTTGTGGGGTTTTCTTTAACATAGCTTTGACTACGATTAACATAGTCTGTCGCTGTGTCTGCAAATTTTGAAGCCATCATTCCAGCTTTTTGACCTGCTTCATGAGATACTTTTTCTAAATTTTTTTCGATTTTATTTAATTCCATATTAGTTCACCTTTTTTGCGTCAAAGCGCTCAAAAATATCAGTTATTTTTTTGCTGTAAGTGTCGTGTGTCTCACCATAGTTTTTTTGAAGTAAAACATTAATCTCTTTTTGATCGCCATGAGTTGATTCAAGATCACCTTCAGATAATTTGTTCCATGCCTTCATAAGATCAGCTTTGATCTCTGTCCATTTAGCATGAATTTTAGAATCCATTCCTGGGCCTGTTGGTGTGCTCGTAGATACTCCAGATAATGGAGTCACCTTTGGTGTTTCGCTATTTTGATTTTGCGGTGGTATATTTGTCATTTTTTCTCCTGTGTTTTTGTTTGATTGCAGGTAATAGACAATGCAATGTACAAGCCGCGATGAAGTCGCGCACAGAAGATTTGGAATAGGAAAAAAATATTCAATGTGGAGAAAATGATCGTTACAACCTAGATCAAAAGCGATCACGCTGAGATATGACCCATGGAAGTAAAATCAATTAATGCGCGAGACTATTTTCTTTGAGTAATCGTTTTGATAAGGTTTTTCGATCTATGCCTATATCTTTTGCGGTTTTATCTCGGGCGCCGTCATTTTTTTTGATAGCAAATTCAATGTACTTATAAATCACGTCATCTAATGTTGCTAGTTTATCAGTCATATCCATCAAAAAGTGATTGGTTTGGTCATGCGCTAATTCTGTTGCAAGTTTGTTAAAATTTATCTGCTTAGCCCGCGGTAAAAAATAATTAAGGGTGATTTCCAGATCTGAACAAAGAACAACGACTCGTTCAATGGTGTTTTCTAGTTCACGAACATTCCCACGCCATGGGTTTTCAAGAATATACTTGATCGCTTCTTTTGAAAATGATTTTATTTTTGTTCCGTTTTCAAGCGCAAATTTTCGAAGAAAAGCTTCAGCTAAAGGTAAAATATCTTCACTTCGGTCACGCAGAGGTGGGATTGTGATTGGTATCACATTTAGTCTAAAATACAAATCTTCTCTGAATCGGTTTTCACTCACTTCAGCGGCTAAATTTTTATGTGTCGCCGATACAATTCGGCAATTAATCGATCTATAAGTGTTTTCACCAACACGTTTTATTTTTTTCTCTTGCAGAACTCGTAGCAATTTAGCTTGCAGAGATAAACTCAGATCCCCGATCTCATCCAGGAACAAGGTGCCGTCTTGGGCCTCTTCGAATAAACCAATTTTTTTATCGTAAGCTCCGGTAAAAGATCCTTTAGCATGCCCGAATAGTTCAGATTCTAGTAAATTTTCAGGTATCGCTGAACAGTTAATAGCTACAAAGGGCCCTTTTAGACGTTTACTTTGTTCATGAATAAAATGCGCAAAAACTTCTTTACCCGTACCGCTTTCGCCGGAAATAAGAATATGTGCGGTACTAACAGCCACACGTTTAGCAATATCTAGGGCCTGTAAAAACTGGGGGCTACGACCAATCATATTATGATGGGTGGTTTTAACAATTTTAACTTTTTCACGAAGTTCAGAAATATCAACTTTCAAGTTTTTTAAATCTAATGCACGATCAACAGCGATCTGTAACTGCGGAAAATGTATGGGCTTAACAATTAGATCGTAAGCTCCATTTTTAATGGCCTCTACAGCGGTTTCAGCAGATTCAAGTGGCGTAATTAAAATAATGGGCAAAAGTGGCAAACTTTTTTTAATTTGCAGAGTGAATTCAACTTCTGACATTTTTCTAAAGTGAAAATCCGTTAATAACACATCCCAATCATTCCCAGATATAAGGCTTTCTTGAATAGCCGCATACGCATCGGTAAAACAAATCACATCAAAGTTTTTAGGAACAAAGTAGGCAGTGACTAAGTCTTGGATATCTGCATCATCATCAACCAAGACAATTTGCTGTTTTTTAGTTGATGTCAAAATAAGGGCTCACTTGGTTATATTTTTTGAGTACTTGATGCTGTATAGCATAGGATAACAAGCATCCCTATTTAATTCGACCTTGCAGAAAGTCCTAATCTATCAGAGCATAGATGGCAGATTATAAGGTAATAATTATGCTAAAAGATCAATTCGAAAAAATAAAACAGGATTTAGCCAAATCCAGAGCCACTCAAGTTGAAATCAAATACCGACTTGATCCCCGCCTAACAGTTTTTGAAAATGCAGATTTATCTTTCAAAAAAGGATTTGATGCGGGCTTTACGCAGGCTGAAAAAAAAATTCAATTTTTGGAAGCAGAACTTGAAATTACAAAGCCGTTGGTCACCCGTGCACAGTTTGAGGAAAAAATTAAATTTCAAAATAAACAAATTGAAAAACTAATGTCCATGGCGAAATTCTACGCCGATAAAAACAACTGGGAACAGGGCGAAAGCTACGCCGAACTATCACGCATTGCTGATAGTGATTTGCAGTATTTTATTGCTAACCGTGGAAATGATATTATCGGCGGTAAATTAGCCCGCGAAGTTTTAGAACTTGTTGGGGAAGATACAACTCAGTCAATTCCGAAATCCGAATCACTAAAATCAGACAACTAGTTATTTCAATAACTTAGATTAATGTATTTAATACTTAAAATTGCATTCTTCATGCTAAATGAAGAAAAATAAACTTAAAAACAATACAAATTTAAATTTTGATTTGACTAAAGTGGGCCTTATAGGGCACAATTTTATCAAACACAGAACTGTTAAGTATTTTACAGGGCCTAATGGTAAATCCCCTGCCAAAGAATGGCTTAACACAATTAGTGATAAACTAACTTCCAGTATTGTCTTCAGGAGAATTAGTGCAGCGTCAATAGGTCAGTTTGGTGATCATAAGTTTTTAGGCTCTGGCGTTTTTGAGTTAAGAATTCATTATGGTGCTGGATATCGTATTTATTACGGAATTTACAATGATGAAGTCATTTTAATATTGATTGCTGGATCTAAAAAAACTCAGACAAATGATATTGAAAAAGCAAAAGCCTACTGGATTTTTTATAAGGAGACTACAAATGACTAAGCATATTGATTTTCATGAAGATTTATATGAAAGACTTCGTGACCCTGAATTTGCAGCTAATTACCTTATGGCCTGTATTGTCGATAATGATATAGCGTTTTTGCCGATCGCTTTAGGTGATATTGCAAAAGCCCATGGTATGTCTAAGTTATCTGAGGGAACTGGAATCAATAGACGAACTTTATATAAAATTTTTGATAAAAAGGGCAATCCTAGCTTCGAAATTATCAGTCAGATTATTGATTATTTAGGTTTATCATTGCAAATAAAACCAAAATCGAAAAATAAACGCAAGAAAGCAGCTTAATCTATTACTTCTTACAGTAACTAACCCATTGGCCGGACAACTTTAACACAGCTACCGCTGGTAAAATCTCTTGGTAAGTGCCTTTGGCTTCGCCCTTTAAGTCGTAACTTTTTTGGGAAAATTTTCCGCTCAGTTTACCGACGGCATTCATGTCTTTGTTATCACATTTAATGGCTGCATCTAGTTTTTGATTTTTGTAAGTCCACTTAGTTAAAGAGCAGCCCTTTTTCTTAAGTTCTTTTTCAATCGTGGCTTTGGCATCTTTGGCTTGATCAGCCGTAATGCATTCTTCATCAGTTGATGATGGAAGTGGTAAGCCATTTAATTCAAGGCTTTCTTTTGATGTCCAAAGACCTGGTTCAAAAGATTGTGCCCATATTGGCTGAATTGAAATTGATAAAGCTAAACAAAATATATATTTCATCATCTTAGACCACAAACAACACGATACCGTAACCAATCACTGCACTGGCTCCGGCTAAATGAATCAACGATGTTTTTTTATCGCCGTGCTTTTGCACCACAATAAAATCACATATCGCGACTATTCCTATACATAAACTAACTGCTGCTAAGGCTATCCATAACTGCATAAAGAATAAAATAAATACGGTTAACCCCATAAACACATCACGAATACCTGTGCTGATCACATAAGGTAAAGCTTTGCCACTGGCTTGAATGCCAAAATTTTTAGACATGGCTTCAGGCTTAATGACAGCACTGATACCGATAGCTAATGTGAAAAAACCGATTAACGGTGCTATGTAGTGAATGATATTTGTAAGTGTCATTGAATTTATTCTTTTGTTTTCAAACGACTGTCGTTTTCAGTAATAAATTTTTTAAGATCTTCAGCAATACTTAAAAGTTTGAGCCATTGTTCTTTGTACAAGGTCACTGGAAAACGTCCCATACCATAAACAGACAAAGCCCCTTTTTCGCTGACTTTCATCGAAAGCGTTCCGCTGTTTGATTTTTTATTTTTAAGTGCTTCGTTTTCGGCTCTTAATCTTTCTAATTCTGTTTTCATATCTTCTGACATAAACCCACCTTTTAATTAAATTAATTAACACCTATTTATTAAGTATTGTTTTTAAAAAATGGTCAAGTTAAGGCTTTTATAACGCTTTAACCATAAAGGCAAATTACGCAAAATGGATTCGCTGACTTCACTTTTTATATCAGGGCTATCGGTTTTTGAGATTTTCATGGTTTTGCAGGTTAGACTTCCTCGCGCGCAGAACCAACGAGATTTCACGGGCAATATTATTACTTTGCCAAAGTAAGTGATTTAAATCTGCTTCACTGACTTCACCACGCTGAAGTCGACCTTGCCAGACATCGTCAGCTGTGATTTTTTCGCTGACTAATTCAAAATCGACACCAATCATAATCGCTAGCGGAGAAGTTTGAAATTTAACTTTGATCGATTCTTGATTTTTTTTAAGATCAAACATTTCCATTGTGCTTCGAGTAATCGCGCGCACATGCGTGGGATCTGCCAAAAATTCATCGTGCCGTGGATGAGGAACTCTAATATTCCAAACACCGTCTGGTGCTAAAACACGATAAACTTCTTTTACAATTGATAGAAAAACTTCTGGGTTTTGGCCCAAGTGTTCTAGAACATGGTTCATACAGATTTCTGAAGCTGAGTTATCTGGCCATGGCCACGGAGTTTTTTCTAAATCAATAACCTGGTCAGGATTGCACCCAGGAAATTTATCCACATTGATATATGTTTGAAGTTGATTGAAGCCGCATCCTAAGTTCAGTTTTAACATTTCAGACATATTATCCTTAAAATCACTGGGATCTCAACACAATGCTAAATATAACTAGTTAAAGAAAAAAATTGGCGGCCTTTTTAGCAATTATTTAATTAAATAAAATGTTGTTTACATAGACATCAATCCTGTGATCAGCGAAATCAAACCCATACATAAAACACCAATAAGCACTATCTTTTGAAAAATCTCTTGTTTGATATGCTTCACCCATGACTTAGCCAGCAAGTTTGCTAACACAGCAACAATAGCTAAAAATGGAATATAAAAGTAGTGTTCAGGGCTTAAATAATCTTTTTTTAAATAAATCCATAGCCGTACGATGTCTCCTCCAAAATCAATTAACGTTGAAGTCGCGATAAAAACCATTGGATTCAAATTAAATGTGGTCAGTGCTAATGATCTAATCGCACCACCAGAACCTAATAGACCAGTTAGTAAACCAGAAAGACCACCACCAATATAAGGAAGCCATTTTCCCTGAAAAATAAATTTATTATTAAAAAAAAGAAAATAAGCAGAAATAGTTATTAAAAATAATCCTAATGCTAAAGAGTAAATACTTTGAGGAAGAAAATCTGAATATTGGGCTCCTATTCCAGTGAATAAAATCGAAACAACACCAAATTTTAAAGTCAGCGACCAATTAATACTTTTTCTATAAAGAATCGCACGCACTGAATTTCCTAAAACATGAAGTGACGCTGTTAAGGCTAAAGTCACTTGAACTGACTCAAGTAATTGGGCCAATGGCACAAACACTGTTGAAGAGCTGACTCCGCTCAGTGTACCAATCACTTCAGAAAAAAAAGCTAAAATAACAAAATAAATCTCATGATACTGCTGAATGAATGACCTCGATATTCAGCTGCGAGATTTTATCAAAATAAAGTCGTTGTTCACGAATAGGCCACCAACCATAAAGTAGAGTTTCAATCGGATGCCACATCGCAACCCAACCAGTGATCACAAATCCCACGCTAATAATGTCTGCAATGGTAGAGTTTAATTTTGATGAGCTGACAAGTTGTGCCAACGTCAAACAAGCAAATAATGTGAAAAATCCAATCATAAAAAAATAACGAGCCGTTCTGTGCCGCTTTCTTAATTTAGCTTTTGCTAGTTCCGATTCGTATTGAAAGTATTTTTGAATTGATTCGCGAATTGTTAGACTATTTTCTGGCGTTATATCACGTTCATCTGCAGTTAGAATGCGAATGATCATTTTGGTGCGTAGTGGGAATTCTTCGACAGCACTGACAATGTAAGTTACAAACTGTTGATCTAAATCACGATCTCTGAATGGAGCAGGATCATGTTCGTTAAATAATTGCCGTGTATTTTTAATACTGACTTCAATGATAATATTTTCTTTTTCTAACTTATAACGGTCTAAAATATGTTTACGACTCATTTGAATCCAGCATAAATTCTTGATCTGGCTTTGGCACTTCACAAGACCAGTTAAATTTTTTATTGATGTGTTCTTTCATTTTATGAGCTGCTTCAACTTCACCGTGCGTGATAAAAACTTTACGTGGGCTGATTTTAGATTGCGATAGCCAATCCAGAATTTCAACATAGTCTGCATGGGCCGATATATTATCTAAAACACGAATTGTGGCGTTAACTGGAACAAGTTCACCGTGAATTTTAATTTCTTTAGCCCCGTCCTGAAGAGATCTTCCCCGTGTACCAGCAGCTTGAAACCCAGCCAAAACAACTGTAGTTGTTGGGTTTGACACGAAAGCTTTCAAATGATGAACAATTCGCCCACCAGTCGCCATACCACTGGCCGAAATAATAATCATGGGACCTTTTCTTTCATTTAAGGCTTTAGATTCTTCAACAGTTTTGACATATTCAACAGCGTCGGACATTTCTTCGCACTGCTGAACTGAAAGCTTATGTAGGGTTTTATACTCACAGAATAAATCAGTCACTTTTGTTGCCATGGGGCTATTCAGATACATCGGAACATGTGGAATTCGACCTGATTTTTTTAAGACCGCCAAATGATGCATTATTGATTGCGCACGACCAACTGCAAATGCTGGAATTAAAACAACGCCTTTTTTTTGTAGGGCTTCGTTAATAATTATTTCCAAATCTTGTATTGGATCTGTGGGTTCGTGTTGTCGATTTCCGTAAGTTGATTCAACAATTAAATAATCAACTTTTGGCAATATCACAGGTGGATATAGAATCGAATCGTCTTTACGGCCGAGGTCTCCAGAAAATGCAATCTGGGTAAGACCTGTATTAATAATAACTGAGGCCGCGCCAAGAATATGTCCTGCATATTTAAAAGTGGCACTAATACCGTCTGTGATTTCAAAAGAATCATCAAAACTTTTTGTAACAAACTGTTCAAGAGATTTTTCAGCCTCATCTTTCGAAAACAATGGCAGCGCAGGCTTGTGTTTTGAAAAATGTTTTCGGTTCAACCAATCGGCTTCTTCTTCTTGAAGATATCCCGCATCGGGAAGTAAAATTTGACATAAAGCAAATGTCGCCTGCGTACAAAAAATTTTTCCGCGAAAGCCTTCTTTAATTAGTCTTGGGATGTAACCTGAATGATCAATATGTGCGTGTGTAAGCACTATCGCATTAATTTTTTTAGGGTCGATGGGAAATCGATCCCAGTTCTTAAGTCGAAGTTCTTTAAGGCCTTGAAATAGCCCGCAGTCGACAAGAATATTTGTGTTATCGTTAGTGAGAAGATATTTTGACCCTGTGACTGTACCGGCAGCACCTAAGAATCGAATTCGAAACGGATTATTGTTAGCTTGAGACATTTCACCCCGCATTTCAGATATTTTACACGTACACAACAGTCAAAAAATACATGAGATTTTTCTTAACGTCATTGAGAACTTACACAGCCTATCTGTAAATACAATGCAGATATCATGCCGAGCGTTTTGCGAAGTAAGTACAGATATTGCAGTGTCTATTAAACAAGAGGTGTTTTATGCGATCATTTTTAATTGTTTTAACTTTTGTAACTTATTCTATTTCTTGGGGGCACGTCCCAGCTCTGTTGCTTCCAATAAAGGGGACGCCCATTACTTCTTACTTTATCGGACAAGCTGACGTATCCCGTGCCATTTATTCAGAACTGACGCAAGCGCAGGATTATTTTGTTGGTCAGTTTTACGTTAAAAATCCTGGAGAAAATTCAATTGAAATTTTAACTCCAGTTTGTCAGCAAATTCCAAGCTACGAAGATTTTCAACCTACAGCGCTTCTTTTGCTAGGTGATTTAACCTGGAAAGAAAATGGTGAATCTAACACTGACTATATAATTCGTATTGAAAAAATGGCTCTTGGTAAGGCCAAGTCAGACTACAAAAAAGGAGAGCGTCCCCAATTTTATGAGGAATTCGGAAAGCAAAACTATTGGGTTGGCGGAAAATTAAGAATTCATCTTGATGCTGGACTTTATTCAATTATTGTATTTAACAAAAGTATGACTAAGG
>JAYSQO010000073.1:0-10738 GCA_043721535.1 Bdellovibrio sp.
CTGCCTCCCGTAGGAGTCTGGACCGTGTCTCAGTTCCAGTGTGACTGATCATCCTCTAAGACCAGTTAGGGATCGTAGCCTTGGTGAGCCATTACCTCACCAACTAGCTAATCCCGTATGGGCTCATCCTCAAGCGAAAAACCTTTAACCCCTAGATCCGCAGATCCTGTGGTCTTATCCGGTATTAGCCAGTCTTTCGACTGGTTATCCCCAACTCGAAGGCAGATTATCCATGTATTCCTCACCCGTGCGCCACTGGTATTGCTACCCGTTTGACTTGCATGTATTAGGCACGCCGCCAGCGTTTGTTCTGAGCCAGAATCAAACTCTCCAGTTAAAAAAACTGTAAAGTTTAAAAATGCTTTTTTATTGAGATAAAAACGTTAGTTTTTAAATTGAATTCTTTTATAAAGAATCCTAGAAAAATTTTAACCATCATATAAATATGATGATTGCTCAAAATCTTTTCTGCTATTTAGTTTTCAAAGAACCACAACAAGGACGTCAGTTTTAAACTAGCTGTTAACCTCACGTCAACATCTTTTTTAATTATTTTAAAATAACTATAAAAAGTCTGTATTCATTTGGTGGAGGCAACAGGGATCGAACCTGCGACCTTCTGAATGCAAATCAGATGCTCTCCCAGCTGAGCTATGCCCCCGATGTCTTTTGCTGTTCGACGTTTGTCGCTTAATGGAATTGAAATAGCAATACTTTTTTTTAAAAAAAGTGAATTACCTATTTTTTATACAGATGCTGATTTAATTTTAAGCGGTAGCTGCGATTGGATTGAGCAGAAATGACGAAAACCAAGCTTTTTCAGGTCTCATTTCAAATCCAATGGCTTCAGCCCCGACCATAATACTTTGATAAACTTTTTTCAAAACTTCGATTTCAGTCATTGTTTGAAATGTTTCTTCAGATTCACACAAATCTTCGATGGCTTTTTGCACACTTTTAAGATCGACAGTGGTTACAACTTTTGGAATTTTTGTAGAGTCAAAACCAAGTAGTTCAACAGGTTTAAAACCGACTAAATTTTTTGTAATTAACACTTTTGATTTATTATTAAAATTAATTTGAATAAATGCAGTACCATCGTAGTCAGATCTCATCAAAACTTTTTCGACTTTATCCACTGAGAAAGTGATTTTTTTACGATCTTCAGGCTGTGTAATTTGAATTGTTTTTTCGTCAAATAAATAACTCATTTGGTGATTTGATTCTAAAAAATTAATGATTTCATTAATAACATTCGAAGTCATAGTCTCATTTGGCTTCTTCAAGGTGGCCTCCAACAAGAATTTTATCGACCAAATACGTTTAACACTTTAAAGTATTATTGTATCATTTTAAGAAATGTTAAAATAAATGTTAAAACCATCCAAAAAAGAATTGTGAAGGTATTGAAAAATGAAAATATCACGTTGGACTGCCGAAGTTTCAGCCACTCCGGAAATCATTCAAGGAATATTTGAGGCCGAAGGACTAGACGGCCGAACTTCAACTGTGAAGTCGGGGTCAAAAATTGTGAACCAACGAGCGATTCTAAACGAAATT
Organism: Bdellovibrio sp.; assembly: GCA_043721535.1. Lineage (GTDB taxonomy): Bacteria > Bdellovibrionota > Bdellovibrionia > Bdellovibrionales > Bdellovibrionaceae > Pseudobdellovibrio. Next base: position 1,561 of record JAYSQO010000073.1, read on the forward strand.
ATTCAAGTTATTAATGGAGAATTGATTTTCAATTTATCAGGAACACAATTCGTTTTACGACAAGGTGATAAGTTAGAAATCCCAGCGAACACCAGTTATTCATTCAGCAATATGAAGAATGAAGATTGCTCACTGATCATGGCCCAAAAAATATAAATTCATCTCAAACAAAAAACTAAGGCTAAAATCAAATACTGATTTTAGCCCTTTTTTTATTTGAGACTTTAGAATTTTAATTATTGGTTTGATTGGCCTGAAGGCGCATTAGCCTTCATCAAACCATCATTAACTGGTTTCAAAATTTGTGGCGAAATAAAGAACATCAGCTCGTTTTTTAGTTTTGTATTTGATTGCCCTTTAAATAAAGTCCCTAAAATAGGAATGTCTTTTAAGCCAGGGACACCTTGAGTACTTGATTGCACATCGGACTGAAAAACTCCGCCAATAACTGCAGTATCTCCACTGCGAACAATAATGTTTGTTGTCACATCTCTGTTTGTTGTGGCCCCGCTATTACCGAAAACAGCAGAGCGAGTAATCGTTAATGCTAAATTAACTGTGCCTATATTCGAAATTAAAGGTTTCACTTTCAAAGTGACTCCAACGGGAACATTAGTGAAAGTTACACTTTGATCACCAGCTGCTGTCGTTGTTGTCGCATTTGGCACTCGAATGACAGAGCCTTGATTAATTGTTGCTTCCTGTCCATGAAGAACTGTCACTCTCGGAGCTGATAAAATTTTAACTTTCGTTTCACTTTCGTCTAAACTTAAGCGCGCTGCTAAATCACCAAACGGACCAAATTTACCCAGCCATAACGAACCATTCAAAGCCCCTGCATTACCAACTGTTGGTAATGAGTTCAGCGATGGACTAATCAAAAGTGGATTTGATGAGTTATTATTGTACCTAGTTATAATTCGTGATGAACCTGTGATTCCAGATGTGTCTGAATTCATTTGTAAACCCATATTGATTGTTCGTCCGTAATCTTCAGAAGCTTCGACAACACGGCCTTCGATCAAAACTTGTTGTGGTTGAACATCTAAGACATCAAGCAATTTTTCAACCTGCGCAAGTCGTGCTGCTGTATCTGTTACAATCATTGTATTAGTACGCGCATCAGAGGTCACCCGTCCACGACCAGTCGCTGCTGGCAAACCTGGAAAAGGACTTGCACTAGTTCCTGATTCAGACAAAAAGTCTTTAATTTTAGCTTCTAATTCAGTGATATTTGCGTAATTAATTTGAAAGTTTTTAACAATAAGTGGTTCAACTTTCATTCGCGATTCACGAAGTTTGATTGCATCGTCTTCTTCTTTAGTTAAAGTCTCAAGTGTGGCGATCCTGAAAACTTCACCTTGTCTGCGGTAACCTAATTTTTTAGCTTTAAGAACCGTCGTTAGCGCTTGATCCCAAGGTACTTTTCTAAGTTTTAAACTCATAGATCCTGCGACGCCATCATCAAAAATCATGTTGATGCCACCCTCTTCAGAAATGAATTTAAGAATATCAATGATATTCATATTTGTTGTTTCAATTGATATCGGCCGTCCATAAAATTGTATATTATTAGCCATGAAATCTTCAAGATTACTTCCGTTAGACATTTTTGAAACATTGTTTAAACCAGCAGATCCAGTATCTTGAGTCAAATTAGACTGTGCTGCCGCAACCATACTAGCTGTTGGTGCCGCAACAATAAGTAATGAGTTACCCTCTGGTTGAACAAGCGGTTCACCGACATTTGATTTAAGTTGCACTACAAAACGAGCCACATTTGAATTTCTGTTTTGATAGGCATCTACACTGCCAATGACGCTGGTCATCTCTTTTGTGTTTAATGGTCTTTTGAATTTTTCAGGCAAAATCACATTCTGAACTTCAACAACCATTTGGTTAGTGTCATTGTTCATTCGTGTTTTGTAGTTTAAGGGTTGATCTGCAGAAATAACTAACGTCCCACCGTTATCATTACCTAAGAAACGAACATCTTTAATTTTCGATGGTGTTGAGTTATTAACAACTGGGCTTGAAACTTCGGGCGTTGCGGCCACTTCAGGAGGCGGCGGAGCTGTCTCAACTGGTGTAGCTTCAACCGGTGCCACAGCCACTTCAGGAGCTGGTGCAGGCTCTGATGGTGTTGCTTCTGCAGGATTTTCATTTTCAAATTCAGCAAATTCATCAGTTTCTCCTTCCGGTGAAGCTGCATTATCTGTTGTTGCATCATCTAAAGATAATTCTTCGCTGTCGGCTGCACTATCTGCTGTGCTATCAACACCAAAATCATCATCTGATACAACACGTTTACTAGCGCACGCTAATGAGAATATATAAATGGTTATTAACACCAACCTAAATATTTTTTTGACCATTCAATCCTCCTGACATAATGATTAAATTCCTAGTTTTCTTCCTTAAGCAAACTGACAACCACCGGAACATTACCTTGTAATACTGTAATAGAACCCTCGTTGATATTGGTAATCAATCCATCTTGATCACCAATACGGTAACTTCTTTTTAATAAATGTTTTTTTCCGTCCGGATCAGCAATCATAGCTTTTGGATTACTGACATCCCAAATAACAGCGATCAGTTTATATTGCTGTAATGGCCATCTTCTAATGGCTTCCATTTTTTCATCAATCTGATTATCTTGAATTCTTTTTGGACGAGTTAATTCTTCTTCAATATCAAGAAGATTACGAGGTTTTCTAAAAGGATCTTTTTCATCACTTGTAATATCACCAATATAAGATGAGGTGAATTTGTAAGGATTTATTTTAGGAATATAATCAACTGCTGGCCTATCAGTTGATTGTACAGAATTGTTTGAAGTGTCTTGATTCTGTGCCGGCGCAACAGTTGCGCTCACCGCCAGTTGACTTGCAGCCTGATTACTGACTGCCGTGGCTGACACCTGAGTATTTTGAGCTTTTATATAAGGATAAAATCCGAATAAATAAGCCAAAGACATAGCTCCTGCAGTCACTAATAAATAAAGAGAAAATTTAATGCAAACTTGCTGAAAGGTATTTGACTTCATCAACCCCCCACCTTGCCATTTGCTTTATCAGGTTGAACTTGCTTGTATCCAATCACTTTTGTTGTGATTTTCAAAGCCGTTGATGGTGAATTTCCAGTGCGAATAGGTTCTACTCTGAAATCTTCGACTTTAAGAATTTTTTCAACTTTAGATAATTCAGTGATGAAATTCAGTATTTGGTTATAGTGCCCTTGCAGTTCGTAATCCATCACAACTTGCTCAACAAGACTTTGTTGAAAAGCTGGGCCTAAAGTTCTATTGTCTTGGGTGTTGGTCAATTTAGTAATTTTAACTCCTACACCATTACTAATTTGTTCAACTATAAGGCGCATTTCAGAGGCGTCAAATTCGATAGGGATTTTAGCTTTAACTTCTTCATAAGTTTTTGCTAAAAGTGCTACATCAGCGCGCATTTGTTCTTCTTTTTTTAGGATTTTTTCTGTTTCACTTTTTTTGCCAATTTCAACTTCAACTTGCACTTTTAATTCAGCAATTTGCTGTTCAATCAAAGCGCCAGAGTCATACAATGTGAAAAAGTAGATCGCAGCTGCCACTAAACTAAATAGTGCGATTCGGTTCATTGATTGGCTAGCTACTTTGGTCATGAAATCATTCACTTATGACCTCGATAGCGTATTCAGTCTTAATATAGAAAGATCTTATATTAAGTCCTTCTTTAACTGGATTAGGCTTTAAACTTGAATCCACTAGCCGTACATTTTTGATGGCTTCAATATTTTTTAGTGATGATTCAAATTGGTTGATTGCAATCTCTGATTCGCCTTCTCCGCGCATTTCAATTTCTTTACCTTGAGAAACAATTGTTTCTAGCCAAACGCCCGAAGGAATAAAGGCCTTAAGTTTTGTTAAAAACTCTACGGGGTAAAGTCGTTCTTTTGAAATTCGTTCTAAGAAAATGGTTTGCGTATTTAAACGCTTTTTATCTTCTTCGTATTTTTCAATTTCTTTAGCGATTACATCTTTTTTGAGATTAAATTCTGTCAATTGTGACAACTGAACTTGCGCTTGATTTCGACTGTCTTCGAGTAAAGGTATATTATACATCTCATAAGCATACAAAGCTAAAGGGCCTAAAGCGAAAACAACTGCTCTTTTTAAAAATTCTGATTTAATTCTATTCTGTAGTTCGATTTCTAAAAGAACTTCTGAATCTGCAGCGCTGTAGCTTGATAAAAGATTAATTTTAATCATGCATCACCTACTTGCCTGAGAGCCAAGCCAAGTGAAACAGATATAAATGGAGCGATTTGATTTAAGAAATTTGGTGTTAGCTTTTTATTAGAAGTTTTAACTCGCAAAAATGGATTAATCGATTCAAACGGTATTTTTAAGGTTTCAGAAAGATGTTCAGTTAGCCCCGTTGTTAAACTAGCGCCACCTGTGTAGTAAGCTTTTGTGATTTGTAAATCGCCGCCAGAAGCTGAATAAAAATCAATACTGTTACGAACTTCTTCAGTGACGTACTGAAGTGCCATATTCATGAAAGTTCTTGTGTCCTCAGGCGATTCACCAGTCGTAACATGTGTTAACTTTAAAACTTCAGCTTCCTCAAGTGTCACTCCCATGTTTTTACTGATTTCATTGGTAAAATGAAATCCACCAACAGGAATATCACGTACAAATAATATTTCACCTTGAAGAATCACAACGAATTGTGTTGAGTTCGCACCGAAATTAAACAAAGCAACAGGTCTATCCATTTTTCCGTAATTGAATTCAAAAATATTAGCTAAAGCTAAGCTGCTGATATCAATAATTTTACAATCTAAACCAGCAAAAGCAGCCACTTCAACGTACTTAGCGATGAAATCATTTTGTGCAGCAATAATTAATACATCTGACATTCCATTTGTGATCGCAAACGGCAAAATATGATGTTCTAAAGTGACCTGTGAAATATCAAAAGGTAAATATTGCTGAGCTTCATACTTGATTTGTTCTTTAATAGCTTTAGCATCAGCAGATGGCATTGAGATTTTTTTAATAATCGCAGAGTTTCCCCACATTCCTAAGCAGGCTGATCTACGACTGAGTTTATGTTCTTTTTTAAGAAGTTTTATGGATTCACCTATTAAGAATGAATCTGTGATTTCACCATTGTTCATAGCTTGAGAAGGTGTTTGAATAGACGCAAAATTAACGAGCTCGGCACTGCCGTCCGAAATATTGAGTTCTGCCATTTTGATGGAGCTTGAACCTAAATCAAGCCCGACCACCTTCTTTGATGAAAAAAACATGCTGCTGGTTGCTCCCAACCTAAATTATCAATTCTTTAGGCGAGTCTTGTCAAAGATCCCAGACTGAAAGCCTCATAAAGGTCTAGTTCGTTTACTGATTTTTAGAATTGAGGAAAAAATAGATCGACATACCATAAGCCTACGGACTTTAGTCCTAGGATATAGAGTAATGCACCAAGAGCGATAAACGGACCAAAGGGAATCATCGTTTTTAATTTATCTTCGCTTTTTCGCGACAAATATAATCCGATGATACTGCCTGAAACAGATGACGATAAAATAATAAACGGAATGGCTTTCCAGCCTAAAAGCGCACCTAGCCAAGCCAATAACTTGATGTCACCACCACCTAAACCTTCGCGGCCCGTTAAAACAAAGTAAATATAGGCTACGAACCATAAAATTCCACCACCAAATAAAAATCCTAAAAACCCATCGATAAAACTACGCTCAGGATTTAAATATGCACCGATTAAAGCAATGGCGCATCCACCCAGTGTTATTTCATCAGGTAAAATCATGTGATCAAAATCAATAAAACTACCAACAACTAAACCAAAGCTTAAAGTAAAATATTCTAAAGTTGTCCAAGATAAACCGTAAAAATAAAAAATAGAGACCCATAATGCAGCCACTAGAAATTCAACAAAAGGATACCTGAGTGAAAATTTTTGCTGGCACTGAGAGCATTGACCCTTGAGATAAAAATAAGAAAAAACTGGAATATTATGAAACCATGGCACTGTTTTTTTACAGTTTCCACAACGACTACGACCAGTTATTGATTCTTCTATTGGCATGCGTACGATCAACACATTCGCAAAGCTACCAAAACAAAGGCCAAATAAGAAAATAATTAAACTGTAGTAAATTTCTAAATCAGACAATTTGTTTCCTTTTGAATAGATAACTTGCGCCGCAAAGCCAAAACACAATCCATAAACAAAGATGCACTATCGACCATAAAACTTCTTTTAATACAGCTGGTGACCTAACAAAAGCATAAGTCTTCCAATTGAATTCAAAAAACTGAGGAACTGTGTAATTTAAAAAATAATTAAGCCATTCTCCATCTATCATCTGATTCTTTTTTATAAAATACTGAATGTCATCGACCGAATAGGCTAGTAGCCAATAAGAAAAAACTAGGGCAACTGTAAACAGCGGTCTAGCTGCATTGGAAATAAATAGTCCAACCGAACCTATGACTAAACTTTTAAGTAAAATATTTATAACTGAAAAAATAAAGCTGCTAATGACAACTGACTTAAAAACAAAAGCCACTAATGTTGTTGATAAAATAACAACTAGTAAACTGTTCAGCAAAGTTAAACTTAAAAAATAAGAAACCATGATTTTCCATCTAGGAATGGGTCTTGATAAGATAACCAAAATTGTTTTTCGTTCAATTTCTTTATGCAAAACGTAGGAAGAAAAAAAGATACTCACAAATAAACTAGAAATTTCTAAGCCAGCTAAGCCAAAATCAACAATCAATCTTTGATTTTCACTAAAGCTAAGAGAGCTTAATAAATAACTAAATAAAATAAATACGAACGATAAATAAATCACCGTTTGAAAAAACTTAAGACGAATCCATTCTTGTGTGTTCACTAAAACTAAATTCATCATGACTGATTTCCTATAAGATCTTTTTTAAAAGCACGGTAGGCTTCTTCTAAGTTTTTATAATTCTTTTTAAAATCACTAACTAATCCTGAAAAAAGAATTTCACCAGCATGAATAATAATGATTTTTTCACACAATTCTTCAATGTCCTCTAATAAGTGACTGCTCATTAAAACAGAAAGTTGATTTTGTTTTAATTTTTTAAGAATGTCTTTAATTAAAATGCGCCCATCAGGATCCAAACCTGACATCGGCTCATCTAAAATTAAAAAACTAGGGTAGGCTATGATCGCTTGGGCAATGCCAATTCTTTGCAACATACCTTTTGAATAATCTTTTAATTTTTTATTTTTAGCGTGTTCTAGATTAACCATTTTTAAAACTTCGTCAGCACGTTTGACGAAATCAGCTTTTTTCTGGCCGGCCAAATTCCAATGTAATTCTAAAAATTCTAAACCCGTTAAAAATTCCTGAAAGTACGGTCTTTCCGGCAAGTAACCTAATTTTTTTTTCCAACTCAGTTGATCTAAATTATTTTCAAAAGTGATTCTTCCAGAATCAGGAAAAATAAAATTAAGTAAACATTTAATTGTCGTGGTTTTGCCGGCTCCGTTTGGGCCAATAAGACCAACAAATTCACCTTTGTGAATTTGAAAACTCATATCATTTAAAACTTTGACAGGTTTTTTATAAAAATCTGTCTTAAATGATTTTGAAATATGTGACGCTTCTAAAATCAATTCCATCGCGATTACCTATAGTCGTAACTGAGGTGACTCACTTCAAATTTTTTAGCTTTAGATTGATCAAGTGCAGTCACAAAAGCTTCAGCTGCATCGCTTTCAGTCAAACATGGAATACTATAATCCGTGCAGGCTCTACGAATTGCAAAGCTGGCTTCAATTGTTTGTCTTCCCGCTGTTGTGTTAATCACAAATTGCACTTGGCCTGAACGAATACGATCGACGCAGTGTGGACGGCCTTCGTGAACTTTATTTAATGATAAACAATTTAAACCATTTTGTTTTAAAAACGCAGCGGTACCTTTAGTTGCTGAAAGTTTAAAGCCCATACTATTTAAAGTTGTTAGTAGCGGTAGTAGCGGTTTTTTATCTTTATCACGTAATGATAGAAAGACTTCTCCACTTTGTGGAAGCGAATACGATGTTGAAACGAAAGCTTTAACTAAGGCCTCTGAATACGAATCAGCACGTCCCATTGTTTCACCAGTTGATTTCATTTCAGGACCTAATATCGAATCACTTTCTTGGAATTTTTTAAACGGGAAAACTACCCCTTTAACGCAGACTTGATCAAGCTTACGCCAGTCGTATTTGACTAAATCTTTTTCAGTCAGATGAATTCCTAATTGCGCTTTGATGCCTAAATCAACCAGTGGGATTCCAGTCGCCTTTGCTAAGAATGGAACTGATCTCGAACTTCTTGGATTAGCTTCTAAAACATAGACAACATCATCTTTAATTGCGAGCTGTAAATTCAAATGCCCAATGATTTTCATTTTATCAGCTAATAGCGCACTCATTTTCTCAATGTTATTTAAGGTTTCTGGTTTTAATCTTTGTGGCGGGATAACGCCCATACTATCGCCTGAATGAACTCCGGCCGCTTCAATATGCTCGATTACTCCACCTTGGATTAACCATTTTTCACCACGAACTAAATCGACGTCGACTTCAAGAGCACCAGCTAAAAACTGATCCATCAAACAAGGATTGTCTTCACTGATGAAATCACCGTGACGTTCAAAGTATGAGGCCAACTCAATTTTATTTTCGATAACTTCCATACGACGTCCACCCAAAACATAACTTGGACGACAAATCATAGGATAGCCTACTTTTGATTCTTGGTTTAAAGCTTCATCTAGACCACCAACCATTGCTGAATTGGGAACAGAAAACTTAAGATCCCGACATACTTGAGCAAACTTTTTACGATCCTCAGCCAGATCAATAGCCTCAAGCGATGATCCCAAAAGTTTAAATCCATCATCAGCTAATTTTTTAGCTAAATTAATCGGAGTCTGCCCACCTAATTGTGCAATGAAACCATGTGGATTTAGCAAACCTAAAACTTCAGAAATATGTTCATGAGTCAGTGGTTCGAAAAATAAATAATCCGAAGTATCATAATCTGTTGATACTGTTTCAGGATTCGAATTAATCATAATCACTTTGTAGTCTAAATTTTGCAAAGCTTTCACGCCGCGCACACATGAATA
>JAYSQO010000074.1:0-4088 GCA_043721535.1 Bdellovibrio sp.
ACAGCAACAGTCTTGTCGACTGTCATTTTCGAAGGTGTTCCCCAGTATGTCGAATAAAAATATGGCGTCGATGAGGCAAATTCGCCAGCACACGTATCAACTTGAAAGTAAGCAGGACGAATATTTTTTTGATATCTTATTTTTCTAACTTCAAGATCGGTCATTTTTTTAATTTTGGCAATACGTGCATCTGTAAAACCTAATCGTTTCGCATTAAGTAACATATCTGGCGTTAATTCCAGATCACGAATTTCATTTTCAAATTTAATTAAGTCCTGAATCTGTTCTAAAAACCAAGGTGTGATTTGGGTCATACTGTGAAGTCTGTCTAAACTGTAACCTTGTCTGAAGGCTTCAAAAATATGCCAAATACGCTGACTATTCGGAGAAGAAATTTTTAATTCATCAAGGGTAATTTGCGGAATAGCTTCATTGTTCATTTCTAGTGAAGCTAAAGCTTTCATAAATGATTCTTGAAGTGTACGCCCGATAGCCATGACTTCACCAACACTTTTCATTTGTGTTGTTAAAATATCTTTTGAGCCCTGAAATTTTTCAAAAGCAAATCGAGGAATCTTTGTGACGACGTAATCAAGTGCTGGTTCATAACATGTTGGAGTCACTTGCGTAATATCATTTTTTAATTCATGAAGTTGATAGCCCACAGCTAATAAAGCAGCAATTTTAGCAATTGGGAACCCAGTAGCTTTACTAGCTAAAGCCGAAGATCTAGAAACACGCGGATTCATTTCGATCACAACGCGTTCTCCGTCTTTTGGGTTAACTGCAAACTGAATATTAGCACCGCCTGTTTGTACGCCAACTTTATTAATAATTTTGCAAGCTTCATCACGCATCGCTTGGTATTCTTGATCCGTTAATGTTTGTTGCGGGGCTACAGTGATAGAATCACCGGTGTGAACTCCACAAGGATCAAAGTTTTCAATCGAACACACCACAACAAATGTCCCTGATGAATCACGCATGACTTCAAGTTCGAATTCCTTCCAACCTAAAATACTTTCTTCAACTAGAACTTCAGATGTTGGACTTTCGTGTAAAGCTTGCGCCAACATTTGTTGGTACTCTTCAGCCGAATACGCAATACCGCCGCCGCCGCCGCCTAATGTGTAATTTGGACGTAGAATCAATGGATAACCCAGAATAACAGCAGCTTTTAAACCTTGATCGAAATTTTTAACCATTTCAGATTTTGGATATTTTGCGCCTAACTGATCTAATATGGCTCTGAATTTTTCACGGTCTTCGGCAGCTTCGATCACTGAAGGTGTCGCCCCTAACATCAAAACATTATGTTTTTTTAAAATTCCTTTTTTATCTAAATCTAAAGCCAAATTCAAAGCGGTTTGACCACCAAGAGTAGGAATAATTGCATCAGGTTTTTCTTTTTCAATAATTTTTTCTAAGTAATCTGTTTTCAGAGGCTCAACGTATGTTCTTGTCGCGATATCTGGATCAGTCATAATCGTCGCAGGGTTTGAGTTCACAAGAATGACTTCGAAACCTTCAGCCATCAAGGCCTTGCAGGCTTGTGTTCCAGAGTAGTCAAATTCACAGGCCTGTCCGATTTGAATGGGACCGCTACCGATAATTAAAAGTCTTTTTAAGTTATTCATCTTTGGCATAAAATCCCCTATAACCCTAATTTATTGTCGTTCGTGTAAATCATTTCTGGCTTAACATGTTTATATTGTTCAAATTTATAACGCATTTTATTTAGCCGCAGCATAAAATCTTCAGGATTTAAATCAGGATTTTTCTGAAAAACTTTAACTTCTGTTAAAATAAATTTTTGTGCTGACTCTGGATGAAAACAAAAACCTTTCAGAAAATAATTTTTACCTTCAACTTCAATAAGACGTGTTTCGAAAAATTCTTTTTCATCGAAATTAAAAATGTGCTGCTCAGCGTTCACAGATATTTTTTTATTTTTAAAAATATCTTTTAAAACAATTTCATTTTTTTTGATTTTAATAATTTCATAAATTGAATGCTGATGCTGATCTAAAATCTGAGTTGCCTTTTCATCAGCTGGATCAAGTCTTAGCTCACGCTGCAAATGGCACACATGCAGCGGCGTTTGCATATAACCCGATAGTTTACGTGTTAAAAAATACCAATCGTAAAACTGATTCATTCTTAATTGATAGTTATCTTTGTTTTCATCTAATGTTCCAGCATTTTCAAAAAACTCTTTGCGCGCAAGTTGAAGCTCTTTCTGAAATTCAGGCCCGGCAAAATGACCAACCAGTTTTAAATAAGACGCTTCAAACTGTTCATAATTCATATTATGCGCGTCCTTTGTTTTTAATCATCTTTGTTGTGAAAAAATCAAATAATGGGGTTGCATCATGCGGACCTGGATGACTTTCAGGATGATATTGAATGCCTAGGCAATTTAAACTTTCAGAAAAGAATCCAGCTACAGTGTTGTCATTTAAGTTCACTTGCGTGACTTGAACATTTTTTGGAAGTGATGCGGGATCAACAGCGTAACCGTGATTTTGACTAGACATATAAATCGAATTTAATATGGAATCTTTAATCGGATGATTGGCACCGCGATGACCGAATTTTAATTTGTATGTTTTTGCACCTAAAGCAATCGATAAAACTTGATGGCCCATACAAATCCCGAAAACAGGTAATTGACCAAGTAAACTTTTAATTGTCTCAGGAGCTTTTTGAACCTCTGATGGATCACCTGGACCATTTGTTAACATGACTCCATCGGGTTTCCATTCAAGAATTTCTTTAGCCTCAGTACGAGAAGAAAAGATTTTAATTTCTGAACAGCGTGTTTCTAATTCGCGAAGAATATTTTCTTTGGCGCCAAAATCCAAAACAGCTACACGCGGACCCAGTACATTTTTACCTTTGCGAATTTCTGTTTGTTTTCGCGAAGCCAACCAAACCCAATCTTTTTCTGCTGTTTTATTATTTTTAATATTTTGCAAACCTGTTTTTTTAGCTTCAGCTTCGCTGCTGGCTTCAACAATAGTCCCCCAAGTTGTACCTTGACTACGTAATTTGATGACAAGCTCACGTGTATCTAAACTTGTTAAAATGGGAACTTCGTTATCAACTAGTCTTTGCGCCCATGAATGATTATTTTCACTCGACTGAAGTTGTAAACACACAAAACCCTGAATCCAAATTTGTTTTGACTCCCACACATTTTTATCAACACCGTAATTGCCCATCATGGGTGCTGTCATAACAATAATTTGATTCATGTACGAAGGGTCAGTCGCAATTTCTTCATAACCTGAATGGGATGTGTTAAAAACAACTTCACCGACTTTCATCGGTAATGTTTTTTGACCACTATAGCCCATACCAGCGTACACAGTTCCGTCTTCTAAAACTAAATAACGTTGGATCATAAAAATTCCCCTAAAGCTCTGCGTATTAGCATTTCTCTCACAAAAACTCCGTTTTCGACTAATTTTAAAATCACTGATCTTGAGTCTGTTAGAACTTCTTTTTCAAGTTCGACACCGTAATTGATCGGCCCAGGGTGCAAAATCATTCCATCTGTTTTAAAGTTTTTTAAAACTTCAGCGTTTACTCCATGTGATCTTCTGTAACTTTCAACAGAAAAATCAGACTGACCTAACTGATGTCTTTCTTTCTGTACCCGTAAGATCACTACAGCATCTGCCCATTTTAAGCCCTCGTTCAACTGAGTAAATAATTGCACTTGTGATGAGGGTTGTACCGGTAATAATTCCTGCGGTGCTGAATAACCTATGTTGTAATTTAAAATCTTGCCTAATTCTAAATGAGAACTCACGACGCGTGAATGTCTAATATCGCCAACAAATAAAATATTTTTATTTTTTAGCTGTCCCCATTTTTCAAACAAAGTTAAAGAATCTAACAAAGCCTGCGTTGGATGGCCTAACTTACCCCAACCTGCATTAATAATAGGTGTTTTGATTTGTGTTGATAGATTTTGTAAATTTAATTCATCAGGGCAGCGGATGACAAAAAAAAGAGGCCTCATGGCCTCTAGATTGAGTATTGTATCTTCCATAGTTTCGCCTTTTTCAAGGCTTGTTCCA
>JAYSQO010000075.1:0-10364 GCA_043721535.1 Bdellovibrio sp.
TTTTAGATTCATTTTTTAATAGATCGTTATGTGTAAGACTATATTTTCCGTTTTCACCACTTAAAACATAGTCATTTTTTGAATCAAATCCAAAAAAAATAATGCGTTTATTAAAACCTTCAAAAACTTTACGCACAACGGGATCGTCACCAAAAACAATAACTAATCCATAAAATGGAACACGGTAAGAAAAATCAAGAAACGCTTTTTTTAAATTTTCAAAACTTTTAAAATGATCCATGTGATCAGAGTCTATGTTCGTAATAATTGCGAATTCCGGCGACAGCTTGTTAAAACTACCATCACTTTCGTCAGCTTCTGCGATCAACCAATCGCCTTTACCTAGTTGTGCTGTCGACTTAATTTTTTCAAAACGGCCGCCAACGACTATTGTAGGACTTTGATTGGCCTCAAGAAAAATTGAAGCCGTCATACTGGTTGTAGTCGTTTTTCCATGAGTTCCCGCTATAGCAATACCACGACGAATACGCATGATTTCGGCCAAAGCTTCAGCCCGTGGAATCAAAGGAATTGATTGAGCTTTCGCCTCTTTAAATTCTGGATTAGTTACAGGAATCGCACTTGAGTAAACAACAACGTCAGCCCCATTTACATTTTCAGCTGCGTGACCTTTAAAAACTTTTAAACCTAATTGTTTAAGTCGGTCAGTATTTGCATTTTCAGCTGCATCTGATCCCGTGACAATTGCGCCGCTGGTGTGAAGTAATTCCGCTAATCCGCACATGCCGATTCCGCCGATGCCAATAAAGTGAAACTTAACTTTTTCGAGTTTCATATTAAACCTATTTCATTAAAAATATCTTGTGCAATATCTGTCGCTGCAGTCAGTGAAGACATTTTTTTAATATTTTTTGATTTTTCTTCTAAGCTGGAAGAATTTTCAATTGAGTTATAAATAATTTTTTTAAATAAATTATCATTAAATTCATTTTGTAAAATCATATACCCTGCATCTTTAGCCACTAAAGCTTCTGCATTTCGTTGTTGATGATTGTCTGCGGCTGGTAGCGGGATGACGAGAGGCACCACACCGTAGGCCGCAGCTTCAGCTAGTGTACTAGCCCCGCCACGACAAAATAACAAATCAGCTGATTTTAAAAAAAATGGCATGTCATAAATATATTCATAAACTTCAACGCATGATAGGTCTTGATATTTAGTTTTTACATTTTCAAAGTCGCGAATACCTGTTTGATGAATCACTCGTATTTTAGTATGTAAATCGGGATGGCCTAGTATAAACTGACTGAGCTTTTCATTCAGAAAAAAACTTCCCTGACTTCCGCCAAAACAAAGCAAAGTAAATTTTTTATCTGTAGACTTTGTATGTGATGCTGCGCTAGCTATGATTTCAGATCTTAATGGCATTCCGTAAATCAGATTTTTTTTCGATTTTAAGTATTTTTCACCATCTTTAAAAACTAAATATGATTTCTTAACAAATCGGGATAAAATTCGATTTGCCATACCTGGATGCGCATTCGGTTCCCAAATAGCCGTTTTAAATCCACAAATAGCTGCAATAATAACAAATGGAGCTGAAGCATACCCACCAACGCCAAGAACAAAATCTGGACGACGTTTTAAAAGAATAAAAACAGATTGAACAAATCCAATCGGAATTTTTAAAATTGTTTTTATTTTTTTTAAAATCTGACCGCTTAAGTTCAACTGACCACTTTGAATGAAATCAATTTTATATTTAGTTTTTGTAATAATTTTTGATTCTAAACCTGAAGTTGTTCCAACAAAAGAAATTTCTGACTGCGGATTTATTTTTTGAAAGGCATCAGCTATAGCTAGGCCTGGGTAAATATGACCCCCAGTACCCCCCCCTGCAATAATTAATGTCATTTTATTTTCCAATAACATTAATTCCTCATCGATGAACGACTCGATGAATCGCGGCTTTTCTCTGATGATTCAATATTTAATAAAACACCGAACATAAAACACACCATGATCAATGAACTTCCGCCGTAACTTAGAAAAGGAAGAGTTAATCCTTTTGTTGGCAGTAGCCCCATCACAACACCTGAATTAATAAAAACTGAAGTCGCAAAAGTAATTGTTAGGCCTAAAGCGACTGTTTTCTTAAAAAGATCGTTTGTAGAAATTGCAATTCTAAAACCTTTAAAAATAATAAATCCGTAAAGTAAAAGAACACAACTGATTCCAATAAAACCCATTTCCTCACCTAAAATTGCCATTGTAAAATCTGTGTGAGCTTCGGGTAGAAAAAATAATTTGCCTTGGCTTTGTCCCAAGCCTTGCCCTGTTAATCCACCCGAATGAATCGACAGCATACTTTGAATAACTTGAAATCCCTTTTGGGCGGGATCGGACCATGGGTCAAGAAAAGCCTGAACACGAGCTTTTCGATAAGCCACATTCCAAACTAAAAAATAAAAAACTGGAATTGCTGCTAAGCCTACTGCGGCGATGTAGCGTAAAGATAATCCAAAAGTAAATAACAGCGCCGTACCAACAATAAATATAATAACGAAACTACCGAAGTCCGGTTGCTTAAGTAATAGTAAAATAGGAATGATCATCATAATTCCTATCCAGCCCCATTTTATATTTTTAAGTGTGTTTTCGTTTTTACAAACTAGACTGGCTATAAAAAAACTAAATGAAATTTTCAAAAATTCTGAAGGTTCAAAGCGAAGTCCAAAAGGCAACTGTAGCCACCGTAAAGCACCACCTACGCGAACACCAAAACCAGGAATGAATGTTAAGGCTAGTAAAGAAGCGGCTAGTGCCCAAAGCGTCCAACCCCATTTTCTTAAATAATCAAAATGAAACTGAGTCATAAAAATAAGAACTGCAATTGATAGGATTGTAAAAATAAATTGTTTTTTAAAAAAATAAAGACCGTCACCGTACGATTCGATAGCGAAGATATAACTTGAGCTATAAACCTGAACTAGACCAACGCCCAGTAGGGTGAAAATAGAAAGAAACAGACTTGATGATAAAAATTTTGTATTCATTAAGCCCTTCCTTGAGCTTTACGCCTGACTATTTAAATTTCTTTACGATCTCTTTAAAATAATCGCCTCTCTCTTCATAACTGTCAAACATATCAAAGCTTGAGCAAGCCGGAGAAAGTAATACGATATCGCCAATTCTTGATTTCTGATAAGCAATCAAAACTGCTTCTTCGAACGTGCCAATGAGGTAAGTTTCGGTAAAATCACCTAGATCACGATTTATACGCTCTTTAGCCTCGCCAACTAAAATAAGACTTTTTACTTTGCGTTTAATCATATTTCTAAGTGGTTCATAGTTCAAATTTGTATCTTTGCCGCCCGCAATTAAAATCACATTTTCATCAAAGCAATCTAAAGCTCTTAGAACAGCATGAACATTCGTTGCCTTAGAATCATTAAAAAATAAGACCCCACCAACTTTACGAACGTACTCAAGACGGTGTCTTAGGCCATTAAAATTTTCGATAACTCTTTGTACTGCATCATGAGTCGCACCGTATTCGCGTGCTAATAGTAATGCAGCCATGAAATTTTCAATAGAATGCTTTCCTTTCATTTTAATATTTTTAACGTTAAATGTTTCTATGTCTGGACCAGTTCTAACGCGAATTTCATCGCCAATGTTCACAGCTCCACCGATATTCATAATTTGTGGCTCTAATGCAGCCTTGCGTGAAAAGTAAAAAATCTTTCCACGTTGAACTGATGGGTCACGTGCTAATTCTACAACGGCGTTATCATCAGCATTTAAAATCGAAGTCGTCGCTTGATTTGTATTTTTAAAAACCTTGCGCTTAGCATTCACATATTCTTCCATTGATCGATAACGATCTAGATGGTTTTCCGCTAAATTACAAAATACGATATTTGCTGGATTAAAATTCACACAGTGTTCAAGCATGAATCCAGAAACTTCAACAATAACTAATTTTGCTTTTTTTTCTTCAAGTAAATAATTTGTGATTGGATTTTCATTCGAACCACCCACCCAAACGTCAACGCCACTTTCTTTAAGCATTGATTCAGTTAGCTTAGCGATTGTTGTTTTACCATTCGTACCAGTAACTGCAGCCATTGGTTCTTTGATAAAGCCCGCAGAGAATTCAAATTCACCAGTGATTTTTACGCCTTGTTGTCTAGCGTATTCAAAAATTTTCAAATGCGATGCTACACCGGGGGATAGAATCACCAGATCTTGAGACAAGAAAGTTTTCGGAGAATGTGAGCCCAATTCAAATTTAATATTGTTATAGCCTTCAAGCTGATCTAACTGTGTTGATAATTCCGGACGTGATTTATGATCAGTCACTGTCACAGCGGCTTCATATTTAGTTAAAAACTTAGCTAAAGAAACGCCTGTTTTTCCTAAACCAACAATTAATATTTTCTTATCTTTTAATTCGGAAAGCTCTGTCCACATAGTTATATCCTTTTTTTTAAAAAACTAAATTAAAATAAATTATCGAAGCTTAAGAGTGGCTAAGCTGAGTGCCGCTAATAAAATAGATATAATCCAAAAACGAACAATAATTTTCGTTTCAGTTAGGCCGTCTAATTCATAGTGATGATGTAAGGGCGCCATTTTAAAAATACGTTTTCCTGTTAGTTTAAACGAAGCCACTTGTGTAATAACAGATAAAGCTTCAACCACGAATACTCCGCCTAAAACAATCATCAACAATTCATTTTTTGTCAGCACAGCCATCGTTCCTAAAAATCCACCTAAACTAAGACTCCCCACATCACCCATGAAAACTTGTGCTGGATAAGTGTTGAACCAAAGAAAACCCAACCCCCCAGCAACCATCGCTGCTGTCAGCGGAGCCAATTCGCCCGCACCAGCAATGTGTGGAATTTGTAAATACCCCGCGATTGATGCGTGTCCTGCAACATAGGCAAAAATTGCCAACGTTGTAGCTGAAATAATCACTGGAACAATCGCTAAGCCATCAAGACCGTCAGTTAAATTCACAGCATTTGCTGTTCCCACAATAACTAAAGAGGCCACGACTACATAAAAATAACCCAGATCAATAAATATATTTTTCACAAATGGTAAATGCAAAACAGTATTGAATTCAAAATACTGAATCAAAATAAAAATTACAAAACCTGAAATCAAAAATTCACAACTTAAACGTAATTTTCCTGATAGACCTTTAGAATTTTTCTTAGACACTTTTAAATAATCATCAATATAACCAATAAATCCAAAAGCCCATGTAATTACAATTGTAGCGACAACAAGTGGATTAAGTAAATCGACCCACATGACTATTGGAACAAGAGTGCTTAACAAAATCAGCCATCCACCCATCGTGGGTGTTCCAGCTTTTTTTAAATGAGACTGCGGACCATCATTACGAATCGATTGTCCAAAATGTTTTTGCTTTAACTGCTCAATAAAGTACGGACCCCAAATTAAACATAAGAAAAATCCCGTAAAAAAAGAAATAAAAGTTCTAACTGTGATGTATCTAAAAACATTAAATGCAGTGAATTGATCGGCGAATGAGTATAACCATTGATAAAGCATTTTTAAAAACTAACACAAGTTTTTTTTCGATGCAAGAAAAAGTTGATAACTTATTGATAAAACTGAAGATTTTTGAATAATTATGAAAACTGCTTAAGTTGACGATCTATCAAAAAATGTGTAACTCATTCGAATGAAAAAAACAAAATCAGCACGCTCTAATCAGGAACTTAAAAGCTTTAAATTAGGTTCAAAGAAAACAAATTATCAAAATGATTACAATCCGCAACTTTTAGAGGCATTTAGTAACAAAAATCCATCTAAAACAGCGTGGACTACTTTTGTTTGCACTGAGTTCACATCTTTATGCCCAAAAACAGGACAGCCTGATTTCGCCAAAGTTTTTATCAACTACATCGCTGATGAAAAAATGGTCGAAAGTAAATCTCTTAAACTTTATCTTTTCAGTTTTAGAAATCACGGGGATTTTCATGAAGATTGCATTCAGAAAATTTGTGATGATCTGACAAAACTGATGAAACCAAAATTTATCGAAGTTATCGGTGAGTTCACACCACGTGGTGGCATCGCCATTTTTCCTTATGCAAGTGAAAGCAATAAAGACAAAGATTTCGTCGAATTAAAAAAACAAAGACTTTTTAATTACAGCCCTGGTAAATACAGCTGTGATTTAGGAAAAGTATATTAATATTTCAAATAACATAAATCATATTGCGCTTGTCCTGCCTGATGTTGAACATGTGGCAAATAAACTGAAAGAGCACGGCTTTCAAATTGGCAAAGTTGACTTCTTTGAAGCCGAAGGCACAAAAGAAATTTATATTGAATCTGAAAAGTCTGCATCGCTTTTATTAATGCAGCCAACAAAAGAAGGCTCTTACCAAAAAGCTTTAAATAAACGCGGCCCAAGCCTTCACCATATTGCCATTGATGTAATTAATTTAGAAGTCTCTATTAAACAAATGACTGATGTAGGTTGGCAGTTGCATCCAAACAGCCAAGAAACGATTAAAGATATTCGTGTTGCGTGGTTTTTCAAATCTGGATTTCCGTCACTGATCGAAGTCTCAGAAGTTGTTGCTTTTTCAACAGACGCCGCTTTTGTTAAAAAAATAAAATTATCCGTTCTGCCTGAATACCAAAAACTTTTGAATGGACTCAGTTTAAATAATTACATTGAAATAACTTCTGGTGAGACCGAACTTCTTATTCATAGCAAATATTTCAAAATCTCGGATTTAATTTAATAAAAAATTGGCGCTAAAAATGCAAAAAGCGAATATGGACACTTCCAGCTTCGCTTTTTGAGCACTTGAAACTTCCTTTTTGATCGGAGGTTCCGAATGCCGAATTTGTTCTATATGAGTTATAGGATTAATCGACGTTTAGTGAAGCTAACTTTAACTTTTTTAAATCTGATTTATCAGATTCTACAAATTTTGAAGTTGCTTAAAGATCTGCTGTGATAAACTAAGCTTTCGTAGGCTCACCAACCGTACATTGGTCTCTACAAAAGTCTAGGCTGGACTTAAAATCCAAGGATCAGTTGCTTAAGGATTTAGGAAGCTGGTTGTGTTCACTTACTAATACCCGCTCGTCCAATCACGGGGGTCGCAAAGCTCGACGAAGCGTTCTGTTTTTGCACCCCGTGAACCTTTGATAACAACAAAATCACCTGACTTTAAACGATTGATAAAACTTTGACCCATAATTTCAGTTAGTTCCGGTGCTACAACGTAATTTTGAAATCGATTGCTGATTAGTCCTTTTTCAAAGCTTTCATAATCTTGACCGATAAAATACACATGATCAAAGCCTGACAGCGCCACTGACTTTCCTAATTCAAAATGCATTTCCTGCGCTTGCGAACCGAGTTCTTTCATTTGCCCGAAGACACCAATTTTTTTTCCTGCGGTTTTAACTAAGGGAATATTTTCTAACAAAGCTTTCATGCTATCAGGGTTTGCGTTGTAGCCATCAAATAAAACCTGAACGCCGGTGTTTGTTTGAATAAATTGATTACGCCCCCATGTTGATTTGCAAAGCGAAAGCGCTTTCCAGATTTTATGGACAGACATACCGACTGCATACGCCAAATTGGCTGCAGCCATTAAGTTCACTAAATTGTGCTGACCAAAGATCGGAACTTCAGAAGAACCAGCATGACTTCCAATCTGACCAGAAATTTTTAAACCTCTGGCATCCACTTCATCAATTTTAAAATACACATCACAATCTTTATTTTTACTTGAAAAACTTAACATACGTGATGCCGGAAATTTTTTAGAAACTGGATACATCATATCAAATGTAAGGTCTTGATCTTGATTGAAAATGCGGACGCAGTCTTCCCGGGAATCCATGTAAATTTCACTTTTTGCTGCTGCAATTTTTTGAATCGATCCAAAAAATTCAATGTGCGCACGCCCCACCATTGTGCACACAACGACATCAGGGTTAGCGATCTTCACTAGTTGTGAAATTTCACCTGCGTGGTTCATGCCCATTTCTAGAATAGCAAATTCTGCATCTAGAGGAATCTGTAAAAGCGTCATCGGCACACCCCAATGATTATTAAAACTGCCTTTATTAAAATGAGTTTTCTTATGTTCATTTAAAATCTGTGCTGCAAATTCTTTAGTCGTGGTTTTACCGTTTGATCCCGTAATCCCAATGATTTTAGTTTTTAATGTTTGACGATAAGCATGTGCAAAATCTTGTAAAGCTTTAAGTGTATCATCCACTAAAATGATGCTGACTTTATCTTTTAGATTTTCAAATTTTGGATCTAATCTGTGTACTATTAATAAACCTGCACCTTGGTTGGCTGCTGTATCTAAAAAATCATGGGCATCAAATAAATCCCCTTTTAGGGCAATAAAAACTTTTTTTGTCAGATCGATTCGGCTATCTGTGCCCAGCTCAGAAAAATCAGTTTGAATTGATGAAATGATCTTTCCGTTTGTCCATTTCGCGATTTGATCTAGATTCCATTTTGGGTTTTTCATGTTACTCCAAATATTTTTTAGCGATTTCATAATCGCTAAAATGATTTTTTTGATCACCAATAATTTGATAATCTTCATGCCCTTTGCCTGCAATCAAGATCACGTCGTCCCCGTCTGCCATGCTGATTGCTTTTTGAATCGCTTTTTCGCGGTCGATTTCTAATTCAAAATTTTTAAAGTTGTTTGGCAAACCTGCTTTTATATCATTAATAATCGTCTGTGGGTCTTCTGTTCTTGGATTATCTGATGTGATCACTGTGAAATCACTGAGTCTTGCTGCGATGCCGGCCATCAGCGGACGCTTAGTCTTGTCGCGATCACCACCACAACCAAAAACGGTGATAATTTTTGTTTTACTTTTTAATTCATTTCTAATTTTTTGAATCGATTGTAAAGTATTTTCTAAAGCATCAGGTGTATGAGCATAGTCAATAAAAATTGTCTTATGTGATGATGTTAAAACTTTTTGTAGTCGGCCCGGGACACCGCTGAAGCTAACTAAACTTTTTAAACCCTGATCTAAAGTAATCCCACTGGTTAGCGCTGCAGCCAAAGCTGCAACCACATTATAAATTGTGTGCGTACCAGTTAATGGAACTGTTACTTCAACAGTTTCTAGCGGAGTCATCAGTGTGAATTGTGTCTCTGAAAAATCCATTTTGTTAATTTTAAATTTAAAGTCTGAATCTTTTTGTCCGTAGGTCCAACAAATCACGGGCTCTGCTGTTTTTAATTTTCTTCCATAAGCGTCATCAATATTCACCACTGCAAAAAGCGGTCTTTTTAATGAAAACCACATTAAGTCAGTAAAAAGTTTTTGTTTCGCTTCAAAATAATTATCCATCGTTTTATGATAATCTAAATGATCATGGGTCAGATTCGTAAAAATGACTGTGTTAAAGTGAACACTTTCCGCCCGCTTTTGATCAAGTGCGTGTGATGAAACTTCTAATGCGGCAGCAAAAGCTTGAAACTTAACAAAATCATCTAGACGCTTTTGTAACGTCACTGGATCAGGTGTTGTCATCTGAGAATCCCAGATCTTTTCACCAACACGGTGATTGATTGTTCCCATGATTCCCGTGGTTCGGTGGTTGTAAGCTAATATGTGTTCCAACATATAGGTGATAGATGTTTTTCCGTTGGTACCTGTCACACCAAAACAAAATAATTTTTGTGATGGATAATCAAAATATCTTGCTGCTAATAAATCTAGCATGTTTCTAGAGTCAGAGACTTCTACGACAAGACCCATGAAATTTTCAGGAATATTTTTTGTGTTTTCAACGATGAGCGCAATAGCGCCACCAGCAATCGCTTGCTGAATAAATTGATGCCCGTCGTTTTTTGAACCACGAATTGCCACATAAGCGCTGTTAGGAAGAATTTCACGCGTATCAAAAAAAAGACCAGATAGTTCTAGTTCTAAAATATTTGTGTCCTTCGGTCCATGCACCATAGGATTATTTTCTAATTGGATAAATGATAATAACTGATGTAGTTTCACTCAAAAATTAGTCTAAGACGTTTTTTTGTTGATATCAACCTACAGAGCACTATGATTTGATTTTAAGGCTTATAAAATTATGAAAAGAATTGAATACTTTGACTACACAGTGAATCACAATAGCCCCCAGCAAAACTGGGTTATTTTATTTCATGGTTACGGCGCTGATGCCCACGATTTAGCAGGGCTTAAAGATCTTATTCAAAGTGAAAACTCTGTGAACCTACGATTCCCTAACGGAGTTTTTGAAGTACCTATCGGTCCAGGCTGGACCGGGCGTGCCTGGTGGCCGCTAAAAATGTCATCACTTCCCGGTGATTGGAGCGATCATACTC
>JAYSQO010000076.1:0-27108 GCA_043721535.1 Bdellovibrio sp.
CAAAATAAAGTAGAACTGCAACAACAGCGCTGAACACAGCTAAAACTTTATATTCACGAACCAAAAACGCCATTGAACCTTCGCGAATATAACCCGCGATACGATTCATGGTTTCATTACCAGCCGGTTGCGCTTTCACTCTGTAATACAGAATAACGGCAATAATTAAACCGATAACACCTGCGATAATTGGCGATATAAGATAGATTGAACTCATGGGGAGGACTCCTTCGTTGTACAAACCAATTTAAAGACAAATCCCTAAATTTGAATGTTCGTAAAAATTAGTGATTCCAAGCTGTTATGTCAAATTAAAAAAAAAGTATTGCATTATACCTTATTTGGTATATACTAAATAAGGTATGTGGGAAATTTTCGAATCTAAAACAGCTGAAAAAAACATCAACAAACTTCCAGATCATATTCTTGAAAAATATGAATTCTGGAGAAACGTTGTGCAAATTTCAGGAATTGAAGGTTTAAAACAATTTGCGGGCTTTAAGGACCATTCTCTTAAAGGCGAATGGGCTGGCTACAGATCTTCTTATCTTAATTCTGCCTACAGAGTGATCTACACATTCGAGAAAAATGAATTTAAAGTCTACGTCATAGATGTGAACCATCATGACTACAGGAGAAAATAACTATGAAAACTGAATTCGTAAAATCGAAAAATAGACTCAATTTAACCACTGGTGATAGCCTACGCATCGCAAGAGAAATGCTTGGCTTATCACAAAACGAATTATCCAAACTTGCAAAAATTCCACAATCTACTATTTCAGCCATTGAATCAGACAAAGTCTCTTTGGGTGTTGAAAGAGCTAAAAAACTGGCTTTAGTTTTAAATATACACCCGGCTGTTATTTTATTTCCGAATTGGGACTATAAAAAAGCTGGCTAGTTATATTTATTTAAAAAACAGATTTAGTTTATAAGTTAGAAAATGTATTGTGCGATATAGGCAAAGAAAAATCCGATCAAAAGACAAATCCAGCTTAAAATAAGAACATATTTTGAAAAACGCCTTCCTGATATGCAGGCATCGCGAAGTTTTGGATCTATCGGGCAAGGAGCGTTTCGATTAAGATACACCCAAACCGAATTTACAGCCAACAGTACAAAAGCTATCGTAAACACATAAACTTTATGTTCACTGATCCAAATAATTTGCGGCACTGCTGATGTCAGCGATAACATCGTAGCCCCTAAACCTAGCGACACAAGTAAAGCCGGCAGAGCGCAGCAAAGCAACGTCCCTACCGACGTAAACAAACCAAAAAAACTAGCCAGTTTGTTAACTAAATTTTCTTTTTTAGAAAGAACCTTCATAACCCGCTTCTTTAATTAAATTTAAAATCTTTTCTGAATCTAAAGATTGATCTTTTTTCATTTTCAAATGGACAAACTTTTCTTCAAGGCTGACGTGGACTGTTTCAACTTCTGGAAGTTTTTTAAAAGTCTTTGTCAAACCTTGTGAACAAAAAGCACAAACCATCCCTTTAACGTTGATATGCACATCTCCAGTTTTTGGCTCAGCAAAGGCCATTGATCCGGCTATAGTAATAAGAATTGCTGTAATTAGTTTTTTCATATTTTCTCCTCTTCGGCTATCCGCCGATTTTATAAATGAAACATTATAGTGAATTGGGATTCTCCGTTAAGGCTAATGCCAAATTCTGTTAATACTGTTTTGTAAAACATTCGAATCAATGGAGTTGTTTGCCAATTTTCATATTCTAGTTTTCTAAATTCAGTAATAAACCATAAATTGAGACCTTCAAATTCACCACGATACGGGGCAAGGCCACCACGAATTTTATATTGTTTTTCATCTAAATTATTTTTTCGATCAATCAATCTATATGAAGCCGATGTATAATAATCACGATCTTCCCAATCTGTGATAACCTCATAAAGAGCTGCATTCTTTTTTTGATCAGAAACTTTTTCAAAACCAAGACCTGCACTTAGATAAACATTAAATTGGCTATCGATATTATTTTTTCTATACAATCTATGGTTCAGCCTAAAAAATTGATATTCTGTTTTTGTTTCATTTTCGTTAATATATTGACCAGCAAGTGCCCACTGCTGATGAAAGCTATAACCTAGCAGGATATCAGATCTTTTTCCTGTACTTTCTGATTCATACAAAATCCCTCCTTTATATATTACTGGGTGGGCGGAGCTGACTTCGGCTACAAGTAAAAATAAAATAAACAAATTGATCAACTTCATATAAATAGTTACCCTTTCATCAGGTACTAGGATCGGGGTTTCATTTTTGTGACAGATTTAAAAAGTAATCTTCTTTTAAGACTTAAGTCAGCTGAAACCTCAGTTAATTTAAACACTATTTTAAGTCAGTTTTATAATGAAACTTTTAAGCTGGTTTATGGTTACTGTCTCAAAAAAGGCCTCTCCAAAGAAAACACTGAAGATATCACACAAATCGTCTATACCCAGATCTATAAAAAAAGGCTCAACTACAACCCAGAACACAGCCCCATGGCCTGGCTGTATATTATTACCAAATCCGAAGCTAAGGATTACGTAAAGAAATTAAAAACTTATAAAGATTATTTAGAAGATTACAGCTTATTTGAAGACTTGTCACAAAATGCACACGACAGCCCTAGTAATCTACAACAGGATTTATTGACTGAAGTTAAAACCCTGAATGAAAAAGAATTAACTTTGGTCAAGGAACGTTTTTACAATGAAAAAGATTTTCAAGAAATAGCTCATGATTTTGGTTTAACTGAAGCAAATGTTAGAAAAATAATTTCTCGGGCTGTAAAAAAAATAAGGAAGGAGATCTCATGAATTCACAGAACAAAATACTTCTTAAAATTCAAAGTGATCTTTTTCCAGAAGTCATTCCTTCGCGATTAATCAGCAAAATTTTTGGAATTCACGTTTTAGCCAGTCTATTTGTTTTGGCGATCTGCCCACAGTTTGGCTTGGGCTTATTCAGTGGCGTGCTTGGCAACGGTCACTACGGTTTAACAGGTCTATTTATGTCAGTATCCCACGAGTTCTGCCAATTGATGTGCGGATTGTTTTTAACATCAATCAGTGCCTATAGTATTTATAAATCACTTAAAATCACAGAATATGAATGGCTTCTACAAAATAAATTTATTTTAATTGGTTTACTTTTTTCAGTGACATCATCATTTTTTTGGATGAGTGCACCTCAAATGCACTTGATCGATTTTATTTTATGGTCTGCAGGTAGTCTGATAGTGACAGCTAAGCCATTGTTTTATAATGCATCTGAGGCATAAATTTGACCTATTTAATTTAATCTATTTAAGCCACCAAAGTCACGCAATTTCTTCTAAGACAACCTAACTAACAATCTAAACACGAATTAACATTAATTTAGTTATTTTCGATCAGCAGCGTTTACTAGCTGTTAGCGTATCATCTCCTTTATCTTTCTGATGATAAAGAACTTACTTTTTACTTGTGTATATACAGTATGTACTGTATTCTTTTTGAAGTATGACACGAATTAAGGCCCTATCTTCGAAACATTTAGTCTATAAAATAAATGAAAACGATCATAGTCCACCTCACGTTCATGTCGAAGGTATGGGTGCATCTGTTAGAATTAATATACTTACACTTGTTGTAATGGATAATGAAACTGACTTTTCAAATGCTACACTCAATCGAATAATCAAAGTTGTTCGAGAAAATAGAATGCTCTTGCTTGAAAGATGGGAGGAATTACATGGCTAAAGAAATTAAAAAAGTTAAAACAGGTCATATAAATGTACCAACTGAAGACTTTGATGATAACAACATCACGGCACACATATCAATCAGACTACCTTTAAATCTTGTAAAAGATTTGAAACGATTGGCTTTGAATGAAGATTATGAAGGACGATATCAAATTTTGATACGTGATGTATTACAAAGCTACACTGATAAAAATAAAATCAAACACAAAAGTAAAAAGAAAATAGCCATCTAACTAAATCGCAAAGTACTTGGCTTTTTCATTCATGAAGTAATACCCACAAACACTAGATCCTGGATTCATGGCAAATGTCTCAGTTAATTGAATGCCCGTGCGCTTTTCGATATCCATCATTTTCCAGAACTTTTCTTTTTGGGTATGATTCGGACACGATGGATACCCCGGGGCTGGTCTGATGCTGCGATATTTTTCTTTGATGATTTCTTCTCTGGTTAAATTCTCACTTAAACCAAAGCCAAAGTTATTTCTGATTTGTTGATGTGCCCATTCTGCGCAGGCTTCTGCGATTCGATCACCTAGAGCTTTGGCTAAGATTGAATTATAGTCGTCATTTTCTTTTTCAAACTTGTTAGCAATTTTTTCAACATCATTTGTAGCCGTAACCGCAAAAAAGCCTAAATAGTCTTTATGTTGAATTTTCTCAGCTGCTTTTTGATCTAAAATAAAATCAGCTAAGCTGTAATGAACATCACTGTTGATCGTTTTAGCTTTTTGCTGACGTTCAAAGTGAAAACTTTCAATAGGCTTTTTAGAGAACGTATTTTTAGCATCAGGATCAAAAACAAAAACTGTTTCATCCGTGGCTAAGGCCTCATAAAGTCCTGTCACTATTTTTGGTTGAATCGATTTGTTTTTAATCCAATCATTTAGCATGTTTTGCACATCATTGAATAATTTTGTAGCTTCAACACCGTATTTTTCAGAGCTTAAAATATTGGGATATGTCCCCTTTAAATCCCATGTCCAAAAAAACGGTGACCAATCAATATATTCTGAGACTTCACGAAGGCTTACGTTAAAATCTTTAATCCCCGTCCATTGTGGTGTTGGTAAATCAGCTTTATGCCAATCGAGTTTAAACTTTTTAGAACGGGCCATTTCAATCGTGATCACTTCTTTTTCAGTCTCACCTAAAAGAAAATTCTCACGGGTTTTTTTAGCTTCAACTTTAAATTGTTTGAAATTTTCAGCGCCCGATTTAACAGAAAGAATTTGATTTAAAGCTTCTGTGGTTCTTGAAGCATCTGCAATATGTACAACTAATCCGTCATAAACAGGATCCATTTTCACGGCCGTGTGAACACGTGATGTGGTTGCTCCGCCAATTAATACTGGTAAATGAATGCCCTGAATTTTCATTTCTGATAAATTAAAAATCATTTCATCCAGTGATGGCGTAATTAAACCACTAAAACCAACCACTTCAGGCTGATGTGTTTTAATGCCTTCAATGATTTTATGTAACGGAGTCATAATTCCTAGATCGATCACTTCATACCCATTACAGGCTAAAACAACTCCCACGATATTTTTTCCGATATCATGAACATCACCCTTAACAGTGGCGATCAAAATTGTTTTTTTCGATTTTTCTTCTTTTGCACCTACGGCTCTGTTTTTTTCGCGCTCGATTTTTTCTGCTTTTAAATACGGTTCTAAATGGGCTACAGCTTTTTTCATCACGCGGGCCGATTTGACAACTTGAGGTAAAAACATTTTACCTTGACCAAATAAATCGCCCACAACTTTCATACCGTCCATCAATGGGCCTTCGATAACATTTAATGGAATTTTTAATTTTACCAGCGCTTCCGCGGTATCAATTTCAATATATTGATCTAAACCAAACACTAAAGAATGTTTAATGCGTTCATTACAATCTAATTTACGCCATTCATTTTTTGCATCAGATGCTAAAGTATCCGTTGATTTGCCAGAATCTGATTTAATTGTTTTAGAATATTCTAAAAGTTTTTCAGTCCCACTATTAGCTTTGTCATTGTTTCGGTTTAAGACGACATCTTCTAATAAATCCCGAAGATCTTTCGGAATATTATCATAAACTGTAATCATACCGGCATTGACGATACCCATATCAAGGCCTGCTTGAATGGCGTGATATAAAAACACTGAGTGCATTGATTCACGAATGACATTTTGCCCGCGGAAAGAAAAACTTAAATTTGAAACCCCGCCGCTGGTCCATGTTCCTGGGCATTCAGTTTTTAATTTTTTAACGGCTTCAATAAATTCAACACCGTAATTATCATGTTCATCTAAACCAGTTGCTACAGTTAAAATATTTCCATCAAAAATAATATCAGATGGATCAAAACCCACTTTGTTAACTAAAATATCATAAGCCCGTTTGCAAATTTTAACTTTTTCATCGCTGCTTGTAGCCTGGCCATTTTCATCAAAAGCCATCACAATAACAGCAGCGCCCATTTTTTTTACAACACTGGCTTGCTTAACAAACGACTCTTCGCCTTCTTTTAATGAGATCGAATTAACAACTGACTTTCCTTGAAGGCACTTTAATCCGGCTTCAAGAACTTCCCATTTTGATGAATCCACCATCACAGGAATTTTACAAATATCAGGCTCTGAAGCTAATAAATTCAAAAAATGAATCATGACATTTTTTGAATCAAGTAAGCCTTCATCAAAATTCACGTCTAAAATATTAGCGCCGTTTTCAACTTGCTGTTTGGCAACGACAAGGGCTTGTTCATAATTTTTAGCCTTTATAAGTCCAGCGAATTGTTTTGATCCCGTGACGTTGGTTCTTTCACCGACAATTGTGAAAGGTCTTTCATGGGTGTAAGGCTCTAACCCTGAAAGCCTTAATGGTTTTTTATTAATCAGCTTCCATTTTTCCGGTGAACGCCCGTCTTTCGTTTTATTGGATGCGACAAGTGCTGCAATATGCGCTGGTGTAGTTCCACAACAGCCACCGATCATGTTGACAATGCCTTCATCAACCATTGAACCCAGTTCAGCAGCTAATGATTCCGGAGTTTCATCATACCCAGTTGGCGCTAGTGGGTTCGGTAACCCCGCATTTGGATAACAAGAAATAAAACAATCTGCTATTCTTGATAATTCTTGAATGTAAGGTTTCATTTCTTTGGCACCAAGGGCACAATTGATCCCGATACTTAAGGGCTTACTGTGTTTAACACTGTTCCAGAAAGCTTCAACAGTTTGACCAGACAGTGTTCTACCGCTGAGATCAGTGATCGTAACAGAAATCATCAAAGGAATTTTATACGGCGTAGCCTCTTGAATTTCTTGAAATGCGTAGAGTGCAGCTTTGGCATTCAGCGTATCAAAAATAGTTTCGACAAGGATGATGTCAACACCACCAGCCAGTAAGGCATTGATTTGTTCAGTGTAAGCAATAACAAGCTCATCAAAACTGATAGCTCGGTAGGCTGGGTTATTCACATCAGGGCTTAACGAAGCCGTGCGATTCGTTGGACCTAAGGCACCGGCCACGTAAGCTTTACGATTTGTTTTTTTGAAATGTTCCGCTGTGGCTTTTTTAGCTAATTCTGCAGACGATTTATTAAGATCATAAACAATCGATTTTAAATCGTAATCATCTTGGGCGATTGATGTCCCGTTGAAAGTATTTGTTTCAATGATATCAGCACCTGCATCTAGATATTCAGTATGAATTTTATAAATCACTTCAGGTTTTGTCAGTGATAATAAATCGTTATTCCCTTTAAGGTCTTTATGATGATTTTTAAAACGTTCACCACGGTAATCTTTTTCAGTTAGTTTTTCTAACTGAATCATCGTACCCATAGCTCCATCAATGAAAGCCACACGCTCTGATAAAAGCTGTTTTAAATTTTCATTGATATGAGTATTAGATTCTACTTGCAAAATGTATCCCCGATTAAACTTAAATTATTTGCGTAACTCTTTGACTAAACCTGTCACTGTATCAACGTCATTTAAAACGTAATAGTGAAGTGCGTTTACGCCAGCTTCCAATAAACCCACTGATTGCCTTTTGGCCCAAGTCCTACCAATTTCAACAGCGTGTTTTGGATTTTGAGTCACTTGTTCAACAAGTTCATCAGGTAAATCAATGTAAAAACTTTTTGGTAAAGATCTTAATTGGGCTTCAGATTTAATGACTTTTAAACCAGGAATAATCGGTACTGTGATTCCTTCAGCACGACAGGCTTTGACAAAATCAAAGTACTTTTGATTATCAAAAAACATTTGCGTGACCACATAGTCTGCGCCAGCATCAACTTTTTTCTTTAAATTTTGAACATCTAATTTAAGACTAGCTGCTTCGAAATGTTTTTCAGGATATCCAGCGACACCCACACAGAAATTCATATTAGCTGTACTGTCTAGTTCGTCTAAAAACTGACCTTCATTTAATTTTTTAACTTGGGCCACAAGATCTGCGGCTGTGGCATTATTAGTACGATCTACACGCACTGGCTTCACAAAATTAGGGCGATCCCCACGTAAAGCTAAAACATTTTCAATACCTAAAAAATTAAGTTCAATTAAAGCATCTTCAGTTTCTTCTTTAGAAAAACCCATACACAGAATGTGTGCAACAGTATCAATTTTAAAACGATTTTGAATAATCCCACAAATCCCCATCATACCAGGGCGTTTTCTGAGAGTGCGCTTTTGGATCGTTCCGTCTAATTTTTCCTGATAATAGGTTGTTGACGAATGTGAGGTCACATCAATCCATGGAGGATTTAAAACTGCTAATTTTTCAACGACATCGACTATTTCTTGAGCAGATCTGCCACGAGGTGGAGGAACTATTTCAAAACTAAAGAGTGGCTCTTTGCCACTTGCACGATGGATATGTTCAATAACTTTCATAGGCCGTACGATTCCTTAAAAGTGAGTTTAAATTTTCATAAACTGTAGCAGAGGCTGTTATGGAATGCACCAATTAGTTTGATGTATTGTGAATTTACTTGCTAGTCTAATTCTGAAAAAATTGACCTGGCTACTTTTTCTTATACAACGACAGGGCTTTGTCACCTTTTTTAATCAGCAGCTTGCTATTGCTGCCCGCTTTTAAATCTCTACTGGCTTGAGCTGTTGATATTGTTTTGTGTATTTTCATATAGTCCTGCCTACCAAACCAACTAGATGCAAATTCTTCTATGGCCATATGCAGCCTTTGTTCTGTTGTTGGCCTAACAGGTTTGTAAACATCAGAAAAATCAGAAAGTGTTTTAAGTATTATATTTAAACTAAATTCTATAAAGTCAGTTGAATCACCCTTCTTGTCACAGGTCTCTAAGACTTGATAGTATTTTTTCTGGCTATCGTGAATAGCCGTTTCAACTGAAATGAATTCAAAAATATTTGAATAATCTTTAAGTATAACTTGTTGCCATAGGCGCCCCATTCGTCCGTTACCATCAGTAAAAGGGTGTATAAATTCAAGTTCGTAGTGAAAAACACAAGCTTTAATAATTGGATGTGTTTCTTTATCATTCTTCACAAATAAAAATAAATTTTTCATCTGTTCTGGAATAAATTTAGCTTGAGTAGCCACATGAGAAATATGAGTACCTTTTAACACACCGACAGACGTTTTTCTGTATGAGCCCGCTTGCTGAACTAATTGTGAAAGTAACGACTTGTGAGCTTTTAAAAAATCATTTTCAGAATAACTTTTAAATAATGATATTTTATCGTAAACATCAATCGCATTTTGAACTTCTAGAATTTGATTGCGCGGACCTACAATTTTTTTACCTTGAACGAGAGCCGTTATTTGTGCCGTTGACAGAGTATTGCCCTCAATCGCTAAGCTATGATGTATTGTTTTGATCTGATTATCTTTCCGTAATTTGATTGGCACTTTTGAATTTCCACTAGCTTGCATGGTTCCAAGAAAAAATTCAATTTTTGCTACAAGCTGCATAATCTGATTTGTAATATGAAAGGGTGGTCTGTACGTCTTCATATAATGATAGTATCATTTGATACTATCATTATATAGTGTTTTTTGCTCTATATTTATGGTTAAGGTACATCTATACCGTAATCAAAGACGATTTAAAGCACTAGATGGTTTTTTTGCGGACCAAGACAAGTCGGAAAAACCACAATGACCCAAGGCCTACTAAAAAATTAGAATCAATTTATGCAAAAAACCAATGAACTAATACAGTTGTGATAAAATTTGTGCTGTTACTGTATCCTGATTATCTTGTGCTATCTTTACTAGACCTTTTAAGTCAGGGTAAAATTCAGATTCATTTTCTTTCATTTTTAATGCCCTTATTTCTTCGACTAGCGACCTGATTGCCTCAGGTTTTTTTTCAGAATAATAAATAATCATTAATTCAGCGAATGCTGGTACCATATCGTTACGTAAACTTAAAGCTTTACGAAGTGATTCAATAGCTAAGTCCGTACGATTCATTCTGCGATATACGCTGGCTAAATTTAGCTGTGTAAATGGATTACTTGGGTAAACTTCCACAGCTTTTTTGTACGCTTGAAGACTGACTTCAATCGCTTTTGGATCAATCTGCGAAAGTGACATAAACAATGTTCCACGGGCTCGCCATAAATCAGATTTACGATCGTCTAAGGTCAAACACTTATCAGATGAGGAAACAACTTCTTTAAAGTATTCACGGCGCAGCGGCACTGCTGCATCAGTTTGTGTTTTAAAACTACGAACTAGTAAATTATAATAAATGTCTGATCTAAAACACCAGTATTCAGCATTGTCTGGGTTATTTTTCTGAGCTTCATCTAGTAATTCTTTTGCCCCGTCAACATTTCCTGCACCGACAAGTAACCTGCGGGAATCGTTATAAAGAACGTCAGCTTTCCAAACTGAATAAATTTTATGAATGACTAGAAATGAACTGACAATAACAAAAGCCGATAACATCCATTTCAGTCTTTGAGACAATAAATTATTCAATACAATTTCTTTGTCCTGTCCGAAAAATTTATAATTCATCGCCGGGAAAATATAAAAAATCATCAGCGTTGGAATAAAACTAAAGGCTGTCATGTGCGTTAATAATAAAAATCCAAAACCACCTAAAAGAGCTACAGAATAAATATGATATTTGTTCCATTCTGGTAACTTAAGAATCCTGACCGTAGGGATAAACATAAGAAAAATTAAACTTAAGTAAGCTAAAATACCTAAAGTTCCCGTTGTCGCTAAGTAATGAACGAATTCATTATGAGCCTTATGCCAAATCAAACGCCAGCTTTCAGCATAGTTTTGCTCAACAGTTTGCATGTGATTAAATTCTTCACCAAAAACTTCAGGGCCTGTACCTAAAATGGGAAATTTTTTCCAAATCTGAACGGCTGTATCCCAAACGATAAAACGTGTGCTGTACCCATTTTTAATTTGAACCGGATCAAGCTTATCTTGCATCGCATTCTTGCCAGGTTCGAAATAATAAATACAACTAGCAAGGACAGCTACTAAAATAGAGATAAGAATTTTTTTATAATTAATAAATTTAATTTTTTTGTAAAATAAACCCAATACGATTAAGAAAATCAGCATTGTAATGTAAAAACCAAATATAGGTAACCTGGAACCTGAATACAGAACACCTAAACACATTGAAAACCATGCGCAGGCCCAAAAAATAAACTGGTTACGTGACCCACTTGTAATTAAAAAAGCAAAGCACAGTGGTAAACAACAACCAACAACTGTTCCATAACCTACTGATTGACCCATCGTCGATAAAGCTCTGGTGTTCATGGCACTATATGCCCACCAGTTAATCGGATCACCGCCAAAGTGCTGTATGATTCCATAAATCGCCATAATAAAAGCCATCAAAACAAAAGCTTTCGCTAATTTTTCAGTTTGTCCACGATTTTCAAATTCGTTCATGACTATTAGTGACAAGGCAACGAAAGCCCAGATTGTCATCATTGAACCAGCGGGCAAATTAAGAACTCCCCATATCGAACCATAATGAAAGTTTGAGAAAGCAAAACTTAGAGTATAGACGAATAAATAAATAATCAGACCATAAAACCAAAAATTAATTTTAATTTTAATAGTCGACTGGTTAATTAATTTATAAAGAAAATAGGCAAAAAAAGCAGTTATAGATACACCAGAAAAATAAGCCTTAATCATTTCAAACGGAGACTGATCATTCCACTTGCAAAATAGCAATGGCATTATAATCACAAAAGCTAATATTAAATAATTAAATAGGCTTAAGTCTGATTGCTCATCTACAAAATGATTTTTCTCTAAAACTTTCTTGCCGTTTTTCATTATCATACTTCTTTCGCTAGTTTTTGAGTAAGCTCATTTTTTGTTGTCTTTGGCGGTCTAAATACACTGTTGGAATAAACGTCATTAAAAAAACCATCACAAGCATCAGTGATGACTTCATGTTTTTTAAATACACACAAACAATTATAATAAATAAATTCCAAAGAAATAAAGTGACCGCTATTTTTCTATGACTAAAACCTAAATCTTTTAAAATATGATGAATATGATTTCTATCAGATTTAAACGGTGATCTTTTCTCTAATAACCGAATAACAAATACACGAATCATGTCAAATAAAGGAATCGCTATAACAGACACAGCCACGCTGGCTGAAGCATAAATCCAATACTTACCAGTGGTTGCTGTTTGCAAGTGGTAAACTTCTTGTAACTTATTCAATTCAGTAAATTGAATTGCTAAAATTGAAATCACAAAGCCTATTAGCATGGCGCCAGTGTCACCCATAAAAATTTTGGCAGGCTGCCAATTGTAATATAAAAACCCGATTAAGCTACCTGTTAATGAAAAAGATAAAAATGACAGCGTCCAATTTTCAGTCAGCAAAAACCACAAACCAAAAGACACTGAAGATAATAAACCAAGACTGGCAGCTAGTCCATCTGACCCATCAATAAGGTTATAACAATTAATAATTCCTATAATTAAAAATATAGTAAATACAATCGAAAATAGAACCGGCAGTTCTTGAATTCCTAAAATGCCGTAGAAGCTATTAATTCGTAGTCCACCAAAAATAACCACAGTAAAGGCACAAATAAACTGAGAAATTAGTTTTTTGAGCGGTGTTAATATCAATATATCATCTTTAACTCCCGTGAAGAAAATGAAAATTAAAGTTGGCACTAAATATTTAACATCACTTAGATTTAAATAATCTTTTAAAAATGAAAAGGATATAATTAGACCAAAAAAAATGGCGACTCCACCTAAAGTTGGCGTTGTTCTAACTTGGGTCATTAAATCTGTTTCATCAAATAAGTTTTTTAACTCAGCAATTTTAATAACTGCAGGAATACAAAAGAATGAAAATCCAAAAGCAATAATAACAGATAGAATCGTCAGTAAATAATAATCATGACCTATAATGTGGCTTATTGACTGATTCATTTTAGAATCCTCTTTTTTTCCCATTCATAAGTTGTTTTTGCAATCAATTCTAAATCTGCAAACAAAGGCTTCCACTGAAGAGCTCTTTTAATTTTAGACGAGTCAGCAACTAAAAGACCTGGATCTCCAGCTCTTCGTGTTTTAACGTCAGTTTTAAAGTTTACGCCTGAAACTTTTTTCATAGCTTCGATAACTTGTCTGACAGAATAACCAACACCGTACCCACAATTCAACACTTCTGACAAACCACCAGAAACTAAATGCTTTAATGCTAAGACATGAATATTGGCTAAATCCTCAACGTGAATATAATCACGTATGCCTGTTCCATCTACTGTCTTGTAATCATCGCCATAAATATCGACATTTTTTCTCAGTCCACAAGCGGCTTCAGCTGCTACTTTAAATAAATGTGTGGCATGTTTTGTTTTTTGGCCGTTTTTTCCGTCGATTTGCGCACCGGCCACATTGAAATATCTAAGACAAACTGATTTTATCCCGTAGGCTTTTTCAGCATCAGCTAAAATCTGTTCAGACATTAACTTTGACCAACCATAAGGTGTTAATGGTAACACCTTTGATTTTTCATCAGCAGGAGTTAGCGTTTCTGAATCACCGTAGACTGCTGCGGTTGATGAAAAAACAATTTTATCGATGTGATGATCTTTAGCCGCTTTGATCAGATTAATAACTCCGAATACATTATTTTCATAATACATGATCGGTTCAGCAACTGATTCAGGAACAATTAATTTAGCTGCAAAATGTAAAATAGCTTCAAACTTGTGGTTGGCCATGGCCTTTGATAGATCAGTATAACTTAAAGTATCACCCTGAATAAAAGTGCATAGATTTGGAATTGAATCTTTAAAACCTGTCGATAGATTGTCAAAAACAACAACTTCATAACCAGTATCAATCAATTTTTGAACTGTATGTGAACCTATGTAGCCTGCACCGCCAGTGACAAGAATTTTTTTAATCATGTAATTACCGTCCCAACCGATTGATAACGACACGAACTGTCTTGATCAAAATAATTAAATCCAGCATCACCGAATAATGTTTAATATAATAAAGATCAAATTTTAATTTTTCACGTGAATCATCAACTGTTGAACCATAGGGAAAACTGACCTGTGCCCAGCCCGTTAGGCCTGGTCTGACTAAGTGTCGCAAGTTATAATGAGGAATCGTTTTTTCAAGTTGTTCATTAAAGACTGGTCTTTCAGGTCTGGGACCGATAAAACTCATTTCGCCTTTAAAAACATTTATTAATTGCGGCAATTCATCAAGACGAGTGGCCCGAATAAATTGACCCACTTTGGTGACACGCAAATCGTTTTCTACAGACCACATCGCCCCGTCTTTTTCCGCATCAATACGCATTGATCTGAATTTATAAAGAACAAAGTCTTTATTGTATTTGCCAGACCGTACTTGTTTAAAAACAGCCGGCCCTCGACTTTCAAGGCGAACGCAAACAGCAGTTAATATCATGAGTGGCCAAGTAATAAGTATTAATAAAGATGAAAAAACAAGATCGCCAATTCGCTTGAGCCGTAGACCAATTGGATCGTTCAACAACGTAAACCGAGGCGCTGTAATAAACCATTCTACTTTTAAAAAATTAATAGGCACTTTGCCAAGATACTGTTCGCTAAATCCTGCGTAATCCATAATATTATGCCCACTCAGTTTGGCATACACAAATCGACTTTCTAAATCGGTGCTCATTTTTGAAAAATCTGTCACACACACAATAGCTCGCCATTTTTCTTCGATCAGCTTTTCAAAAGAACTTGGATTGGTTGTGAAATCTGAAGTTTTTCTGTAAACAACTTCGCCTGTTAGATTTTTTGAAAGATAATCGTTCGCTAAAGCATCCATTTTATCATCATCAACTAAAAATAACCATTTATGGGCGGCAGATAACGATCTAAAAAAATGAACAGCAATAACTCGCTTCGTGACTGTGACAAAACCAAAAATTAAGGCTCCACCAATTAAAATACCGCGTCCAAAAAAATCAGTTCTGTTCAGGGCCAAAAAATAATTCGCGAAAACAATAATCAACTGGGACAAAACCAAAGCTGCAATTGTATTGCGAACAATTTGCAAAACTGTAGTCCCAGAATCCAGTTCATAACATCCAAAGATATAAAAACTAATCAAGGTCAGTGCACTGCTGGCCCATAATTCAATATTAGTAAAAAAAGCGAGATCAATTTGGTCAAAACGTAAAAAATGAACAAGACCGAAACAAACAAACAGCGTGATAAAATCAACAACCATGATTAAAAACTT
Organism: Bdellovibrio sp.; assembly: GCA_043721535.1. Classification (GTDB taxonomy): domain Bacteria; phylum Bdellovibrionota; class Bdellovibrionia; order Bdellovibrionales; family Bdellovibrionaceae; genus Pseudobdellovibrio. The sequence goes on from JAYSQO010000076.1 coordinate 15,511, forward strand.
ATAATATTTAGTCATATATGGACTGTGTTTTAAAGTGCTCATTCTTATGATAAAAGAGTAGCAGATTCAGATGCTTAGGCAACAAATTACTTGAAGAGATTTTTTTTCATGATAGTCTTTATTCTTATGGTGAAAGTTGCATTTAGCTCAAACTCTCTTAGGTCGACACTTAACTTTCGTGGCGATATCATCAGGCACTTTCATGACCAAAATAAGATCATTTATTTGATTGCGCCCAGAGATGTAGCTGACCATCCCCTTCTAAAATTAAAGAATGTTCACCTCACTGAAATATCACTATCGCCCAAAGGGCTTAATCCTTTAACAGATCTTTGTTATTTATTTCAATTATTGTGGATTTACTTTCGCATTAAGCCCACGATCATTTTTCACTTTACAATTAAACCTAATATTTATGGGTCACTTGCATCTTATCTATGCAGAATACCATCGATAGCTGTAGTAACGGGCCTAGGTTACACCTTTATTAATAAAGGTGTAATTCACCAATTAGCCAAATGGCTTTATAAAATTAGTCTACGTATTCCACAACGAGTTTGGTTTCTGAACCAAGACGATCAGAATCTTTTTTTATTGCAAAAACTGGTTAGCGAAAATAAAGCCTTGTGCATTAATGGCGAAGGTATCAACACAGATGATTTCAGTCCCCGAGAATCTGAAACGGAACAGTTCAATGTGCTTTTAATAGCCCGACTTTTGAAAGACAAAGGTATTTACGAATACATTACTGCAGCAGAAAAAATTAAAAAACTCAAACCCAATATTGAATTTCAAATTTTAGGCCCATATGTTGAAAGCCAACTTGATGGCATTCCACAGTCAGAAATAAAAAAATATGAATCACAAGGTCTTATCAAATACTTAGGCGAAACTGATGATGTGAGACCTTATATTGCCAATGCTTCGGTTATTGTTCTTCCAAGCTACCGAGAAGGCATCCCGAGATCTCTTCTTGAGGCCTCTGCCATGGAAAGGCCTGTCATAGCGACAAAAGTGCCCGGGTGCGTAAACGTTGTCATAGATAATATAACAGGATATTTGTGCGAGCCAAAAAGCAGTGAGTCCTTAGCTGAGACCCTGCTGAAAATGATTCAGTTAACACCTCAACAAAGAATGAACATGGGGCATAATGGCCGAAATTTTGTGATTGAAAATTACTCAGTAAAAAAGACCATTGAATACTATGAATCTGCGCTAGGAAAATATTTTTTTAAGACATAATAGGCTTGCTAACAGTTATTTCTTATATAAAAATTATTCAAAATGACTTCAAAAAATACGAATACCAAAAAATATGAAGAACTACTAACTGAACATAACTTTATACAATGCTCACCAATTCCGTCCACAAGAGAGCTTTCTGAGTTCTACAAGAATAAGTACTTTAACCAACCAACTGGAAGCTATTCAGTAAACTATACTGATTTGGAAATTCAACATTTCAATAATATTGCTAAGACGTCCTTGCACACCCTAAAAAAATATACCCAAACCACTTCACTTTTAGATATTGGTTGTGGCGAAGGCTTTCTTGTAAATTATTTTCTGAAAGAAAATTGGACAGTAGCCTGCTGTGATTATTCAATTGAAGGTTTAAAAAGACAAAATCCAAATTTAGAACCTCTTTTTTTACATCTAGGAATTGAAGATGCTCTAAAACACTACAAAGGACATAAATTTAGCGCTATCAGCTTACAAAATGTTTTAGAGCATGTCATAGACCCAATAGCCACGCTTAAAGAAATTCAAGAACTTTCTAGTTCAGATACCATTTACAGAATTCGGGTCCCAAACGACTATTCAGATTTTCAAAAACACTTTATGAAGTCTGGTCAGATAAAAAATACGTGGTTTTGCCCTCCTGAGCACATTTCATATTTTAACCATAAAAACCTAAGTAGCCTACTCAACGAACTAGGTTATGAAGTTCTTTCTCTACAGGCAGATTTTCCTATAGAACTTTTTTTAATTAACTCTCACTCTGATTATTGGGCTGACAAAACTAAAGGAAAAGGCGCCCATCTTGCGCGCGTTCAATGCGAAAACTTTTTAATGAGTCAAAACTTGGACGACTATATTGATTATTCTGAAGCTGCTGGAAAGATCGGATTAGGCCGTGGTCTTATAGCCTATTGCAGAGTTAATAAAAAATAAAATAATTGCATGACTGAGATAATGTTGATAACCGAAATTGAAAACCATAGATTAGATAAAATTAAAAGTTTATTAACTAATCAAATTGAGTCTGAGGTCACAAAACTTTTTTCTCTTCTTGATCTATCTGGCTACTCAGAATCTGAAATTGAGCTGATTGAAGATTCTCTGACTTTTGCAGCAAATCAAGATTACGGGACTAACATACTTTACAAATATTATGTTGGGCACCCGATTCGTGTGGCCCAGTTATGTGCTTTGTGGCTTCAGAAACTCAACGAAAAAAACGTATCTCTTATTCAAGCAGCTCTTATACATAATGCTATGGAAAAAGAAGTCCTAACACCAGAACAACTGCAAACAGAATATAACTCATGGATTCTAAAAACAATCGTGACCATCACTGTTGACCGGGATGACCAGCAGAATGCGGATTGGGCCCATCGTTATTATGCTGAATTAACCAAACTAGACAAGTATGGCCAGATGCTGAAAGTTTTTGATAAATTTGATAATATCTATGCTTTGTGTCTTAATTCGGATGCAGATATCAGAAATTCTTATCTAGATGAAATTGAAGAATATATCTTACCCGTTTTAAATAAACATGCCCCATTTTGGACTGAATATTTTAATAAGTTAATTCAATCAACTCGAAAGTTGGGACATAAATCCATTGAAACCTACATGAAAGAATTTGGATTATGAGATTAGCAATTATTCCAGCCCGTGGTGGTAGCAAAAGAATTAAAAATAAAAATATTATTAATTTTTGCGGCCAGCCCATGATTTCTTATCCCTTAGGCGCAGCTAAAAAAAGTGGTCTGTTTGATAAAATTCATGTTTCCACAGATTGTGAAACTGTCGCTAGTACAGTTAAAAAATTAGGTTATGACATTGATTTTATGCGTGATGCAAGCTTAGCTGATGATCACACAGGTCTTATTCCCGTCGTAAAATGGGTTTATGAAAAGTATCGATCATTGGGCCAAGTTTATACAGAAATTTGTCTTATTCTTCCGACTTCACCACTTTTATTAAGTACAGATCTGACTGAAGCTTATAAACTTTTTGTTGCTTCCAATCAAAAAATAACTGTAATGTCGAGCGGTCGTTTTGAAGTACCAACTCAGTGGGCCTTGAAAAAATCTGCTGACGGCGTACTTCATCCACTTTGGCCTGATCAACTTCAGATTAGATCTCAAGATCTTGAAGAGCATTTTTATGATGCAGGTTCTTTTTATTTTGTGAGTTCTTCAAAAATAGATGAGTTTTCAAAAAATGGATTTATTCCCTATTTAATACCTAAAAACCGCTGCATTGATATCGATGAAGAATCGGATCTGATTTTAGCTGAAAGTCTTTATAAAATTTTAAACCCTCACCGAGGTGAATCTTGAACTTAAATTTAAAAAACAAAAATGCTTTAGTTTGTGCTTCAAGTGCTGGAATTGGCAAAGCCATTGCAAAAGGTTTAGCCACTGAGGGTGCCAACGTCACGATTCTTGGTCGTGATTCAAAAAAATTAAATACAGCACTTGAAGAAATTAAGTCAGTTGCCACAGGAAAAGTTTTAGCTCTTCAATGTGATCTTGGCAAATCAAGTGATATTGAAAAAGCCTATAAAGAAGCTACAGAAAAAATGGGACAAATTGATATTCTCATTAATAATCAAGGCGGCCCTACACCGGGAAAATTTGATGACATCAGCTTAGAACAAACTAGACAGGCCCTTGAAGTAAATTTGTTCGCCAATCTAATGATGACTAAATTATGCTTGCCTCATATGAAAAAAAATAATTGGGGTCGAATTATAAATATACTTTCAGTCTCTGCTAAAGAACCTATTCCTGGATTATACTTATCAAATTTAATCCGCCCTGCTATTTTAGGTTTTGCTAAATCTGTTGCAACTGATTACGCTGCTTTTGGCGTGACTGTTAATAATTTATTACCCTCTGCTGTCCTATCTGATCGAACAAGCTTTTTTATCAATAAAAATGCACAGGACCAAGGGATACCTTTCGAAGAAGCTCTTAAAAAAGCTGGTGAGAATTTACCTATTAAGTATATAGCAACCGCTGATGAATTTGCACAGTTGGCTTTATTTTTAGCGAGCGAAAAATCATCGTACATTACAGGCACTTCGATTAATGTTGATGGTGGGTCATCAAAAGGTTTATTTTGAACCACGCGCCATTTTTTAAAGACAATCACACAAACAACAATGTTGATTTTATATTATCAGCGCAGTCTGTATCAGATTGGTTAAAACCCATTTTTTTAGATTTTTATCCTGAGTTAGAACAAAAAGCTGATCTTTATGAGATATCCGGCGCCAATATCAATTCTGAAAATTTTAAATTGGGTGATTACTATTTAAAACTCATCAAGCATGATAATAACAAGGATTATGTTCTGCAGTTCCCCCAACTAGCTGCAAATTTACAGCGAAATAACATTCCTGCATTTAGTTATGTTAAAAATAAAAAAAATGAATTTATCACCAATTATTTTGATCAAATCAAACAGCAAAATTATTATATTTATTGCCAAAGTTTTCAAGATGACTCATTTTATTCAGGCAAAAAAGAAGAATTTCAACAAGCTCTTGATCTTTTAAAGAAATTAAAAACTATTTCATTAAAATCAGAATCTACAAAAATGAATTCTCCCTATTTGAACTGGCATCCCGAAAAAATCATTAAAGATCTTGAAAATGCATCTAGCACTAGTGTGGCGAACACTGAATTCGAAAGATTTGCTGTTGGAAATTTTTCCAAGATCAAAACTGTTATTTCTGATAATCAAGATTTAATAAACACCTTGAAAACTAAATCAGATTATCTAAATCACTATGATCTTCATCCACATAATCTTTTTTTTAAAGATTTAAAACTACGTTCAGTTTTAGATCTTGAAAGCCTAATACCTATTCAATTTGAAATCTGCGAAGCTTTTGCTGTTTTCAAGTTGGCCAGAAAGTCAGTGGCGACTGGTCAATCTATGCCAAAAGAAATCAAAGAAATCCTTTTAAAAAATCAGATTATGCCAGATAGGCTTTTGCCTTACATAAAATTAGAACTAGCAAGACGAGCTTTATTAGTTCTGAATTTGCATTATATTGAAAAAAATGAACTTTGGGATAATGACATCTATAAGCAAGTTATAGGGTTCGAAGAAGCTGACTCGCTTTTTAAACCTTAGGCTTTTAAGCCGTTTTTCAATCCAAAAATAAAATAAGTTAGAGGCTTAAAACTTCTTTCGATCAAAACAGAAAAAAGTGTTTCTATTGAAAAACCGGTTAACAACCAACCAAAAGCTATATAATCAATAACATTTTTATTTCTACTTTTAAAAAAAATAAAATTTTCTGTGATTTTTTTATGTCTTCTGACTAATTCTTTATCTCTATTAACTGGCGACCAAAAATGCTCAAGCCGTGCCTGCGGATTTATATATAAACTATTTTTAAAATGATCATCAACACGCATAGAAAATTCAATATCTTCAAGCATAAATAAACCACTCTCTTCATTAAATTGAACAGACTTAAATACATCTCGCTTCCAGGCTGACAAACCACCAGATATCTTATTACTTAAAATACATTTTGTAACTAAACCCTTAGGAATACCATACACATCAAAACGAACATCCCGAAATAGACCCCGGTGAAATAAATGAAAAATCCACTGATGAAACTGAGATCGATATAATGGATTTGTTATAATACCACTGCAACCCATCATATTTTTATTTTCTGCAAAGCCTTGTTGAATCTGATAGAAATAATCATTTTCTAGCTTTATATCGTCTTCTAAAAAACAAACTATTTCTGACTTGGCTATTTCACAGGCCACTTTTTTCGCATGTACTAAACCTCTGACTTTAGGGTCGTATATGTACACTAAGCGTGCATATTTTGAATTTTTACACAACTGCTCAATATCATGTTTCGAAACATCTGAATCGCTTTGGTCAACAATAATTAACTCACCGGGCAAATGAGACTGAGACAATATGGATTCAACAGCAATGAGTAAATCGCTACGTCTGTTTTTGGTGGGAATTACTGCAGTTAATGTAAAGCTCATTATTATATTGTATGATTATTCCAAAGAAAATCAAAAGATTATTGTTTTACTGTCGACACATCACAGTCATTACTTGAGTTTTTAAATGCTTTAAATATTGAATCTTAATCTGCTTATTGATAATTTATGAATATGAACTACAAAACTATTCAATCTGGATTTATAGAGATCGACGGACTAAATCAAAATCTAAATGATTTCAGTGTTGATGAAATCAAAAGTTTCAAAGCTGTCATCATAAAAAACTTAGGGCAAATCGCAGAAAAAGACTTTGTTAGCTTTGGTTCAAAGTTCGGCCCTATTCTACCCTATGAAGGTGGTCCCATTTATTCGTTTACTGGCGAAGCACAAGATGAAATTGAACTTCATTATGATGGAATTTCAGCTTCCACACCAAAAAAAAATCCTGATTGGCTGATATTTTATGTCAAAAAAGCGAGCCCTGTTGAAAATGGTGGGGCATTTAAAGTAGCAGATGCCGAAACAGCACTGAAATATATTTCTGAAGAGACAAGAAAATTTTTGCGCACTACCCAATTACAATTTTTTGGATATTTTGCAGATCAAAAGAAAAATAAGAAAAATGATGAGTTTTCTTTTGAAGTAAATCCTATAGATATTTTTATGGGTCGTGAAACTTTACGTATTTTTTTGCCTTCACTAGAAGATCGCTTTATTGAAGATTCTAAAAAAATATTTAAAGGCAAAACACTGAGTGAGTCTATAGAAATTTTCAATGATCTTAAGAAAGCTCTCTACCACCCTGATGTCATTCACCGTTTTTCGTTTTCAGATCATGATGTATTAATTCTAAACAATAAATTTACTTTTCACGGACGAGAGCGTTTTAACCAACCAGTTCTTCGCACTCTAGATCGCATACAGACATTAGCTGCCGATGCCAGCGAATTCGCTCTTAAAATATAATGTCTTCTATTAAATCATTTTTTAAAATAAACTTACCGCGAAAAATAGACTTGTTGCTTATTATTCGTGGTTTTTTAGCCTATGCTGTTCTTGTTTGGCACTTTAAAGGCTATGAATACCCAATTAAAGAGCTCGCATTTATTACTATACCTGGGCGCATGGCTGTTTGGCTTTTTTTTATACTATCAGGATACCTGATCGGTTTTGGCTTTTCTTCAGGTCGATACTCCTATGACCAAAAAGGACTGCTCGATTATTATCGCAATCGTATTTTAAGAATTATACCCCTGTTTTTAACAGTCAGCGTATTCGCTTGGATATGTACTGAAAACAAGCCCAACTTTTCGTTTCAATTTATTATTGAACAAATCTTAATGCTACAATGGAATCACCACTACGATTTAAATGGAGTGTTTTGGACTTTAGGTCTCGAAATGCAATTCTACATTATAGCACCACTACTCTGTTACGTGCAGTTCAAAAAAAACTTTAGTCTCAAAAAATCTTTGCTTTACTATTTGGTATTTCTTTTATTACCAATTCTAGCTCATGAGTTTTTTATGACAGGCTGGGATATACGAGCTCTTTACGCCAACTTAGCACTTTTTCAAATTGGAATAATATGCAGTCAGATTTTTACTGATCACTTCATACAACATATGAATCGATCACGAATTCAACAGGCTACACTTTTGACGATGCTCATGTTATTTATTGGCAATTTACTCTATTATACGAAGCCTGGTGTATTTCTCACTCCTGTAGGTATTATTGTTGTTAGCTTAATCGGCACCTTGTTTATTTTACTTCACAGAGTCCTTGAATACAGTAGCCTTGAACAAACTCAGTGGACAAAATTATTATCTGTATTTGGTGTATTATCCTACGGCATATACGCATGGCATACTTTTATTTTTAGTTACTTCAAGACTGATTCTTTTCTACTTGCTTCATTAGGAACTTTGTTGTTTTCAATTTCATCGTATTATTTCGTTGAAAAAAAATTACTAAACTTAAAGGTAAAACGTTAGTTTAAATTAATCTGGGTCTTGCCAAATATCTTTTTTTTGAGAGCAATATACAATTCATTTTGATTGCCAATAAGAACGACTCTGTCATTAAAATTAGGCTGCAACAACACTTCATCCGTTGGATCATAATAAAAAGACTGTCTATTATAGTATGCGCATATATGTGCTGTCGAAGTATAAGGTATAGCTATACATGTATCAGTATCAGATATTAAATCAAAAACATTTTTATTATAATCGACTAGTGTCAATTTTCCTTCTAGATTTAGCTGTTGACATAAATTGATATATGTCATGTCGTGATTTCGATTAAAGCTTCTCTTGTGTTTTAAAAAAATTTTAACTTTAATCTGTAAATCTTTCTCTAGTCGACTACATACGTCAACAACATGGGTTAAAAAATTAACTAAATTTTTTCCAGAATAATAATTATCTAGCAAGCCAATTTGATTTGCATACGCATCATGAATAGGAGTTACATCAAATAAACTGACTGTGAACTCATTTTTATTAATAATCTGCTTTTTTGGGTATTCAGTAGGAAAATAAAACATAATGGGACCAACAGCACGGATATCTTTAGACATATAAACTTTTTCAGCAAACATTTTATAATCATCTGTCCAAACCCAGACTGTATCTGCATAGATATGATAAAAACAAGGATTTACGGATTCAACTTTGTAGTCCTTATAGACAATCTGTCTCGTGTTTTGAGCATAGTGAATCATATGGACTTTAAAATTAAGTTGATCTGATAGTCTCATCCATAGTGGCTGTGCTGCATAGTTAGAAATTGTGTACATTACATCACTGATCATATTATTTTTAGCTACAAAATGTAAAACTCTTAGACTTGCAAAATCTCTTATGACAAACGACAGTTCGTGATGAAAAAATAAAATTTTAAAGAAATCGATCAAAGATAGAGCGTGTAAGAATATAACTTTGAAGTATTGTCTCCATGTCATGTCAATTTTTTTTAAAATGTAGGCTTGAGGATATTTTGTGTATTCTATATTTTTAGATACACTTTTAATTGTAGCAGCACTTTGTACTATTAAATGACTAAAACGACTCAAAGGCTCAATCTTGTGATCATCGTAACGTTCTAAATAATTCACAAAACGTTTATCTGAATTTTCACTAAGAATAGATTCCAAACCTAAACCAAAAAATAGACTTACATTTTTTAGTTTATGTTTCTTTGAAGCCATTTTATTTTGTAATATATAAAATAGAAATAGAGACCACTCAAAAAAGAACTCTACAGAAAATTTAAAAATGAGAAGTGCACTTATTTTTAAGTTGTTTTTCGAATCAACTTTAACAGATTTTAAATCGAAAAATAGATCATCACTTGGCACCTGATTATGTGTTTTAACGTGGTTGTTAAATTTTAAGGTATATAATGGCAATGTCGTACTAACATACTTTTGTTTAAGGCGATTTATAATATGCAACTGAGATATCAGTTTAGTATTAAATTCAGTTTTAAATTGAATTTTTTTAAAGTAACTAGCATATTCACTATAGACTAAACTTGTATGAAACTTTGGCATTACAAACCTTTACTATTTCTTAACTCAAAACCGTATTCTTTGAATAATTTTTTCCATAAATTCATTTTTTTATCTAAATAAAAAAAACGATTCTCTCTTTTTTGAACTCGCTCTTCATTTTTAGTAAAGAAATTATAATTAACATCACTTTGAGTAACAAAAAAAACATCAGGCCAGTTTTTCAAAGGACTCATATTAAAATCATCATCATCGAGAAAAATAAATACTTGAAGACCAGACAAATAGGCATCGACAGCGACTGTTGATGTGTTGCTGACAAAAGTTGTGCTATATTTTTTAGATAGTTTATCAAAGGGCTCTGAATTAACTTCAAAACTAACCTTAGAATTAAAAAAACGGCCTATATCAGGACAAAAAGGGTGTGGTTTATAAACTAAATGTCCACCTGATTTAAACACTGCTTCAGATGCTATACTTAACATTCTTAATGTGCGATCTAAAGAAAAATCACCCAGTACTAGCAAAGTGTTTACTTCATTTGATGTCATAGCGTCAGGTTTAACCTCAGAAAGATACTGATATCTTAAAGCTTCAACTTTTTTAATATTGAGTGCTTTGTTTTTATAAAACGCTTCATAGGCCTGTTCACCGTTTAAAGCAAAGCAATCTGGCTGAGGCAACCTACTTCGAGATTCCAAGCTGTTTTCGTGTACGCTTTGAAAATATCTAAGATCCCAAAATCGCACAGAGGAATGGGGAACACCTATAATTTTTGATCCAACATTTTTTTTATAGTGATAAACCAAAGCACGTTCCCAACCTTGATTTTCTGCTAAGTATAAGCCCAGACTATCTTTGGGTATGCTTAAAGTGATCTTTTCATAAAGAAAATACCAAATAATGTTTGAAACAGCTGTGGACCCAACCCAAGATGATAACAAGTCAGCTTGATGAAACCGTTGTAAATTGCAACACTCATTTTTGACAGTAAAAAGATTTTTATCATAGCTCACAATAAGGTATTTAAAGTTTAATTTAATCCACGTAACTAAAATGCGAAATAACATTTGCCAATCTAAATAGCTATCTATGATGACATGATGATTAGTCTGATCTTGATTGCTTTTTAAAATTTTAATTGCGACGGATTCTTTTGAGATTTGTGGTGAATATATAAAATGATTTAAAAATTGGACTTCAATGTTTTCTTGGTTCAAGAATTGAGGTAAATTTTCCCACTGTTTGTACTTAATTCTTTTTTCTTTTAACTCAGCTTCATCTAAGTTGTATAAATTTGAAAAAAGAAAAATGTTTTTTTTTGATTCTGATTGCCATTTCGGTCTGTCTAAAGACTTAAATGCTAATCGGCGTACGACATGCCTTATTAAAAAAACAAAGCCTCTTAGTTGGTGTACTAAAAAAAATGAATTTAAAAATGAGCTCAATGTGGCTTGCGAAGCTTTTTGAGTTCGAATTTCTTTTATATTTAAGCTTAAACCTAGTTTTTTAATTGAGGCCAAAATGTTTGATTGATCTGCGTAAATTTCTATGCTGTTTATTTTAAGTTCCTTGAGAATGTCTGTTAGTGCTATGAGTTTTATGCTGTTCAGTACGGTTTCGTTTCTGAAAGGGCTTTTTTCTTGAGTTAGGCTCATCCACCAAAAACTAAAATCAATAAACACATGCATTTCATCACATAGACTTTTTTTTGTTTTCAGATTTTTTTGATGACCTATCTGATGGACTAATTCTAAATATATATTTTTGTAATATTCAGAATGTTTTTCAATTTTTTGCATTATGGAAATTGATTTGTCGCCCTCAGACCATCCAAACCAGTTAATT
>JAYSQO010000077.1:0-26917 GCA_043721535.1 Bdellovibrio sp.
GCTGCGTTTTAGAACGTAATTCTTTTTCTTTACTTTCGCTATCGTTAGCTTCAGCTAGAATTTTTTTAAGATCTACAGTTCTAATTAATTCTGAATGCACCCGCAATTTCAAGGCAATCCATGGATCTAAACTTTTTGATATTGGTTGGCTTTGTGCGTCTGAATTACTAGTCTGATTGTTTGACTGTGAAACTTGCGCAAAAGTAGATGCTCTTGGTTTTTGCGATGATTTTAATTTTTGCAAAGTTCCGCTGGATAATTTTCTAATAAAATCAAAATAAGCAGCTGACAAGGGCGACTTTGGCTGCGTGATCACAAATGGTTTTGACTGTGTTATTGAAGCCATAATCGAAGCTTCATCTGAAGGAATCAGCGCCATTGGCACTAAACCTAAATGTTGTGCAATCATTTGTGGCTGTAAGCCGTTTGCGCTCACTTTGTTAATAACTAATTGAAAAATATCTTTTGGAAAAGACTGAGTCATTAATTCATGAAGCATTCTTTGGGTTTGCTGAACAACAAGAATTTCAGGTGTGCACACAATAGAAATAGCCGTCGCATCTTGTAAAATAGCATTTTGCATAGGGCCTAAATCGTTTCCGCAGTCGACAACGATAAATTTAAATGATCTTGAAAAGTGTTCGATTAATTTAGAAATACTTTCTGGCGAGACACTGAGAATTTCTTCTGGCCCACGCACGGCACCTAAATAAGCAAAGCCTGTTTGATGTTGAGCAAGTATTTGTTGAATAGGAACACTGTTTAGTGAAGTCGTTGAATTCGCTAACTCACGCAATGTTTTTACTGGCTTTAATCCTGTAATCACATTTTGATCACCAACACTTTTAGAATCACAATCAATTAATAAAACAGGGGTGCGTAGTTCAGCAGTCATTGCAGCAGTTAAATTAGCTGCGAACACAGATTTACCTACGCCACCTTTACCGCCGACAACAGCTATCAGAATGCAATTTGAATGTAAGGCCATAAAAAACCTCTACTCTTTCATTCTAAACTTTTTCTTCACTTGTTCCACACCAGAACTCGCTGAAGATTTAATAATCGGAGTTACAAAAAGAACAAAATTACTTGTGCCTTTTTCATATGATTTGCCATGATTTAAAGTAATATATGCACCTGCGCCAGTTGGGCCGCCGTATTCATTCGAAGTTTTTTTACTAATGATCCCTGCTAAAGCAGCACTTTGGCGATCGCGAACAGACACTGTAGTGTTAATTGTTGTCGAAGGAGACAAGGAGTTTCCCCCAGCTTTAGTCGTTACGTTTAAGCCTTGTAATTCAATCAAGCCAGATCTTTCAGATTTAATAACCGGTGTTGTATTCATTGAAAGTTCATAATTAACCTGCGGTGGTGGCGGAGCCGCTGCAGGTTGGCCAGGAACTTGCGCTGTTGTGTTACCTTGATTAATTGCGATGCTTCTATTCAAGCTTGCTGGACTACTATTCTGAGTCAAAATTGAAGCAGTATCTAGTAATCGTATATAGCCATGGGTGCGCGCCCAATTTAATTTAGGTAAAAGATTATCAACAATAGATGCAATTTCGCCAATTGATGTTGGTGCGCGTGTTTGTGCAGATGCAGTTCCTAAACCAGTCAAAGACGGTGAAAACACAAAACTAAATTCTTTTAAATAACGTTCACTGTATTCAACAATATGAATTACCACCTGAATCATTTTCGGCGGTGGTTCGACTTTGTCCTTGTCTTCACGAACTTGAATATTATTGATGATATAGCCATCAACACCTGTAGCAGCCCTGCGCCCATTGATTTCTATATTTTTTAAATTTTCTTCACCTTTAGGGCGAACAATATCTGGCAGATACAAAGAGACAACGTCAGAGACTCGCGTTTTTTCAGCAATAGAATTTACAAAGCCTTCTAAACGAATGTAATCACCAATTGGTGTAACTGATATTTCAGGGTTGTTAATATCTCTTGAAATGTATTCCACAATTTTTTGACGAGCAATCGGACTTAATGTGACTAAGCTTGTGACGTTGACGCCACCTTCAGCAAACTGGCCAATAACACTACCGATTCGCTTAAGATCTTTTGGTAAAAGAACAAAACCATCCAGTAAAATCTTCCCGTTAACGATTTTGTATTCAACGCCTTCAATATCAGCTAATAAAGCTTTTACTTCACGTAATGATTTTTCAACAGTTTGATCGCGAACATCAATTCGCAGTTCAATTAGAATTTGTCCTGTTTTTTTATTATGAACAGTGACAATACCATTACCGACTTTTTGTGGAAGAATTCTAAAAACGTCAGTGCCTTTGATTCGTTGAATATCAATCAAAGTAATTTCACCTTTAAAATTAAGTGGAATTTCAGGAATCAGAATTTCTTCATCATGCTTGATTCCAGCAATAAGATTTAAATGTCTTTTGATTCTTCTTCGATTGGGTTCAGCCGTTAAAAGTTTAACTGCATTCCCGCCACCTTCAGAAGCTTCTTCGTATTGTAGGGCAGGATCAATTTCGGGCGTAGGTGCGGGACTTGTTTGAGACCAGCTTGGCAAAAACAAAAATTGAATAAATATTAATAAAAAAATGAATCCATTTTTTTTAAGTTGCATCTTCCTTTTAAAAACCTGGACGAGTTGTTCCAGCTCCATTGTTTAAGTTTGGCTGAGATGGAGGTGAAAATCCACTAGGTTGAAGTGCAGGTTGGCCCATTGTCTGGCCTAGTCTAGCCCCTAAGGCTTTCTGTTGAATGCTCTCAGCACTTGAGGCCATTGCGCGATCAAGTCTTTTGCGATCAGCAGGATTACGAAGTAAAAAATAAAGACTATCAGGATTAGTTGAAACTAAATAGATCACATCAGCTGCTGAACTAGCGTCAACTTCGATTGTTAATGTGTTGTACTTAGTATCTCCGGTTAAAGTTGTCTGAATTAAACCACGACCTGTCGGATCTTTTTCAATCGTTCGTGGAATCGTATTATTTAAATTAACACCTGTTGCTAAAATCGTAATATTTTCCATCAGCAAAACAACTTCTCGCTTTTGCGAAGCCCCTTTACCCGTGTCAACCACAGCAAAAATATCAACGCGATCACCGGGTTTAATTAATTTTGCATTGGCGCGTGAATCAGTCACCGGAATCGTAACAGCACGTTTATTCGGAGAAACTTGAATCGCCATGCCTGTATCTGGGCCAGGTTCTAAAACTTTATTTTTAGTCAGTGTTTGTCTTTTTTTAATTGGAATAGCAGCGACTGTGCCTACTAAATCTGGTATATCACGAAAAGCATCAGGTTCAACTTCTGATTCATATTTTTCAACAACTTCTAAAACATTATCGTAGATTGTATCCATTTCACTGATGTCTTCTTTAGCGACAACAACACGAACTTTAGCTCCGATTTGTTTATCAAGTTCAGCCTTTTTTTCTTGTGAATAAGAATACAACATAAATGTTGCAAAAATTCCTGCAAATAAAGAGATCCATAAATTTCTTGATTCATTAGGTCCCATAACGTGTTACCTCACTCTATTTACAATCGGCATTTAAGCAGATTCCATAAACCGTTTTGATCCATATTTCGGGAATATTCGTCGCTGGATTAGACGAAGGTGCGTAATTTGAATCGTATTTCCAGACGTTAGTCTCATCATCTTTTCTTTTAAACTGATGATCTGTTGTCGAATCATCAACTTTAATTTTTGTTGCACCCATAGCAAACGCAACTGTTCTTACTGTGACAGGCCACGGTGCACCCTTCGTATCAGGTAAAGAATTTCCATCTTGAATAATACCGTGAACACGATTTTTCGATTGTGCGTAATGACTTTGTAAATCACTACCTGGTCTGAAATACATCAGGTTCGAACGAAAACGAAAAGTTTCAATTGTGTAATTGTAAGCCCCTATTGAATTTAAAATTCCTGAATGAATAGCTCCAAAAAATCCAAGTGAGAAATTAAAAATCACGATAATCATAAATAGAACGGGGATAGCTTCAACTAATGCTAATCCACGTTCATCTGATTTTCGTTTTTTAGATTTAGATTTGATTGTTAAATTTAGCATCCGTTATCCTCGATCATAACCACAGATGCAGCTGAAGGCTGGATGCCTTGCCATTCTGGTTGCCCACCGCCATTAGATAAATCTTTAGGTGCTTTTAACTGAAGGATACCTTTTTGATATTTGTCTTTAAAAAAACTGAAACATTCGTCTTCAGAGGGGTGACGCATCAAATGTGATCTGACTTGAAAAACAAGATCATCAGGATTTGAAATAATTTTTCCCAAGAAAGGAATTTGTAAACCTTTGAATAATTTAAGATCAATATCAGCAGCAACACCATCCCACGATTGACGAACCTGTTGACCACTGTCTTTGTTGTCTCGTGATGAAGAAGGGCTAATCTGAGCTTCAACAAGCGCACCAGTGATTGGTTTTAATGACATTTCAAACCATGGTGAACTGTTGCCCTGACCTGTTAGTAGGGGAAACATTCCTGTTAAATTTTTATATTTTGTGGTTGCTGCCTTATTAGAATCAGCTTCTGATAAATTTCCAACAGCGTAACTTCTGGCTGCAGACCAAGTAATGTACTGAGCAATTTCAATTGTTGTTAATGTAAAAGTTAAAGCGAAAATAAGAATACCGCAGCCAATGATCATGGTGAATGCAAATAAAAATTCAGCTGCGATAAAACCTGAATTATTTTTCATGCATTCTCCTTTTTTTAGTTAGGGTTAGAACTTAATCCACGGTTAATTGAATTTGGGTGACAGTTAGCCAGACTAAATTTTGTTTTAGTTTTACCAAAGCCCTGGCAGTCCTCTTTCCAAGTTCCGTATGTGGTCATGTTACTAAGGCTTTTCATGGGTTTATCAAAAAGTTTTTGGATAACTTTATTTTGTTGCATAACACGACTGAATAATAAGAATGCGCCGACAAGAACACTCATCAGCAGAATAGCTTCAATAGCGAGCTGACCTTTTTGATTCAGGCTAATCTTTTTTAGCCCATTCAACTTTGCCATTATCGCCACCAGTTTTGTTTGTTGTTTTATACGGAGTAAAACCACTACCTGTAGAAAGCTGAGTTTCTACACGCGCGCCTAAACGAACACTGCCTTTTTCGAAGCCAGCTTTAGGTGCTTTTAGCAGGGCAGACATAAATACAAGCCCACCAATGGCCAAAAGCATGACATATTCGATGGTCATGCTTTACCTCACTCTTGTTTAAAGAGAATAAAATCTTACTTAATAGATTCAGTAACTACGTTATCAATACCGCTACCAAGTTTTTCTGTGCTAGTTTCTAGTCGTGTACGGATATTTTTACCGAACAACATCACGATACCAACGACAACAGCAACAAGTAGAATGTACTCTGTAGCACCTTGACCGCGTTTATTGTTAATAAGATTTTTTCTCAAACGATTTCTTAAATTAGATAACGACAACATAGAATTCCCCCTATTGCTAAGAAGCTTATCGGCCAATAGTGAAATTACTTGAGTTTACTGTAATTACGGTAAAAATAGATTAAATATGATATTTTTACTGTTTTAACAGTAATTTTATCAATTTTAATAAATATTTACTGTATTTATGATATTTTTTAGTATAAATTACCGTAATGACAGTAATTTTAGAAGAGAAAAGTCTACCTGTTTTAATCAAAGCTAGCCGTAAGAAGGCTGGATTGAGCCAAATTGAACTTGCTGAGTTAGCTGGGGTCGGCAAAACACTTATTTTTAACGTTGAAAATGGCCAGACGAACGTTCATTTTTCAAACTTGCTTAAAATACTACGAGTCTTAAATATTAAGATCTCAGTTGAGACTCCATCATAATGAAACGAGCAGATATATTCGTAAATGATATTAAAGCTGGTCAATTAATTGAACACTCTCCCTATGCATATGAGTTTAAATACGAAGATAGCTATAAGGGCATTCCAGTTTCACTAACTATGCCTACATCACAAAATCTGTATAAATTCACTTCATTTCCTGCATTTTTTGAAGGCCTTCTTCCCGAGGGAATACAACTAGAGGCCTTGCTAAAAGATAGAAAAATTAATCGAAATGATTTTTTTACACAATTGATTGCTTGTGGCGCCGACTGCGTTGGAGCTGTAACCGTGGTGGGTGTTCCATGAAAAGATGTTTATTTACATACGAGCTATTGAAAAACAATGAAGAGAACTATTCATTAAAAGGCTTAAAGCAGCTTTCAAAAAAATTAACTCATTTAAATATTTTTCCTTACAATCAAGAAGAGCAAATAGAAATAGCTAGAAGAATGGTAAAAAAAATATCTATTCAAGGAGTTCAGCCAAAATTTAGTGTCGCACTATTTGAACGTGAACAGTCTTTTAAAGAAGTAGAAAATAATGGAAAATTCATTCTAAAACCACAAGTTCAAACCTATAAGCAACTTCCTGAAAATGAAGATCTAACTATGCATTTAGTTGCTATCACCGGAATTAGTGTACCATGGCATGGTTTAATTAAATGCACTAATGGCAGTTTGTCTTATGTCGTAAAAAGATTTGATAGAACAATAAAAGAAAAAATTCCAATAGAAGACTTTTCTCAACTTATTGGTGCATCAAGAGATACAAAATATGATGTTAGCTTCGAAAAAGTTGCAGAGACTATTGAAGCTCATTGTACGTATCCTACAATTGAAAATTTTAAACTTTTTCAAAGAATTATTCTGGCATTTTTATTGGGAAATGAAGATTTTCATTTGAAAAATATCTCACTTATAACTACCGGCGGCAAAATTCAGCTGTCACCAGTATATGATTTTGTAAATTCTACCATTGCAAACCCTAATGCAGAAGAAGAAATGGCATTAAGTATTAACGTGAAAAAAAAGAATTTAAACAGAGATGATCTTTTAAAACACTTTGCAGAAAATATTCTTTTTTTACCTTCTGCCAAAATCGAAAAAGAGACTACACGGCTTTTAGGCTTTGCTCCTTCATGGAAAAAAATGATTGATCAATCGTTTTTAAGTGAAACTCTAAAAGAAAAGTATAAAGAGCTTATTGATGAAAGAGCTGTGCGGCTAATGTAACTAGTCTACACCATGGTAGCTACTAGACCATGGTCAAGAATCTTAATAAATCTTACTCAATCCAGCTCTACGGTTTTAAGATAACACTGATGAAAATATCAATTAATACAGATCTTATTATTCGTGGTGAAAGTCTTCATGTGCAAACAGAAGACTGGGGATCTGATCACCAAAAAATAGTCTGTCGTGTTTTTAAAAGTGGTCGGGTTATTAGAACCCGTGAATTGACCTACGAAAAAATCCAAAAAACAAATCAGCCAATGAATCTAAAAAAAGAATCTGAAAAATTGCATCAAGATATGATTGATTTAGTTCATGAGGGCAAAGTCTAAATGATTGAATTTAAACATGTGTATAAAGTCTATCAAGCTGATAAACCTGTTCTAAAGAACATTAATTTAAAAATTCAACAAGGTGAATTTATTTTCTTAACAGGTCATTCTGGCGCCGGTAAATCAACCTTATTTAAAATTTTATCGCTTCAACAAAAATGCAGCAGCGGGCAAGTTGAAGTTTTTGGTCGCAACCTAAATGAGTTTAATTTTAACACAATTCATGAATACCGCAGAAAAATTGGTTTGATGTTTCAAGATTTTAAATTAATCGCAGATAAACTGATCAAAGACCAGCTGATACTACCGATAGAACATCTTAAACTTTCAAAAAGCGAAATAAGTGAACGACTTCATCAAATTATTGAAAAAGTTAATTTGCCAGCTAGCGTGATTGAAGAATTCCCCGAATCATTATCTGGTGGCGAACAACAAAAAATTGCCCTAGCCAGAGCCTTGATTCATCAACCTGAATTGATTTTAGCTGACGAACCCACGGGCAATTTAGATAAAGCTGCAAGTCGCGTCGTATTTGATTTACTCACAGATTTATCCACAAAGAAAGTGACTGTTTTATTTATAACTCACGATGAAAGTTTACTGGATATCAGAAAACATAAAGAGATTCACCTTAAACAAGGTGAGATCCAATGAGATCGCTGTTTAATCTATTCAATTTTTTAATGGTGGTCTTTTTAATTTACACACAATTACTAAACAAAAATTTCAATAATTTTTTAGTTAATTCTGATGATATGAACAAAGTGAATATCTATTTAAAAACGTCGACTGAAAAAAATGAAGTTGATGCCCTAATTGCCCAATTAAAAAAAGACTATCAATTTGATTCTAAAATAATTGATAAAAATGAATCTATAAATGATTTTCAAAAAAGCTTCGGTGATTATTCAAAAAATATTTTAAGTATTGTTGATATTGAAGATTTAATACCACAAGTCGTTGAGCTAAGCTTTAAATCAGAATCAGAAAAAGATTTATTTTTAAAAAGCACTATTAAAACAAATGACATAATCGAAGACGTGTCTGATCTTAGCCAATGGTCACAAAAGATGATCAATATCAAAAAAATCATTGAACGGTACATTTTAGGAACCAGCTTAGGCCTATTAGGTGTGATTGCGTTCATGACTTTCTTTTTTATTAAAATAATTATTCTTTATCAAAGAAAAGAAATTGAAATTCAGTCATTGTTTGGTCGCAGTTATCAAAAGATCTACTTTTCATTGGTTAAACAACTTTGGCTAGATTATTTAGTTGTTTTAACAACGGCCTTTATATTTGCATGGGGTAGCTTTTCACTAGTTAGTCAAAAACTCAGTTCGCAAAAAGAAATGTACTATATTAGCGATCGAATCGGCTTTTTATCTGCCAGTTATACAGGTCTTCTTTTTGTGTCGTTAATAGTTTTGTTCGCAATCACTTCATTTTTAGTTTTAAAACAACAATTAAAACACATTTATAGCAATGACTAAATTTTTCTTTATAGTGGCTTTTATAGGTTCTGTGGCACTGTTTGCTTCCAGCAAAACAGAACTTATTCAGACAGAAAAAGAAATTTTTTCTACACAGCAAAAAGTAGCAGATAATTTTGCCAGTTTTAATCTGATGAACGAAAAAATTAAAATCTTAGAATTTAAAATTCACCAGAAGAAAAAAACTATTAACCAAAGAATTTTTGCTATGGCGCAGCTAAAAAAGATCAACTGGGCGAACCCGCTGGTGACAACAGACTTATCCAAAGCTGATCGAAACCTTAATTTTTTCAAAAAAATTAGCCAACACGAAATTGATCAAATTGTTGAATTAGATCTTGAGTCCTCTGAATTAAAATATGAACAGAATCAGATTCATCAAATCAATTTGTCTTTGAAAAAGTTATTAAAAAATTTAGATGACAAAGAAAAACAACTGCTTGTTCTTGAAGATGAACAGAAAAAGAGTTTGATTTCAGCCGGGCCGCAAAATTTCATTTTCTTTAAAAGAACTTTAAGTTTGCCAGTTGGTAGCCCTATAATTCAAAAATATGGTCTTCAGAAGTCTTCTAAAAACCAGTATGACGTTTTAGTCAAAGGCCTAGTGTTTACCGGTCTACCAGTTGTGCAAGTCAAAGCTTTCGGTCCAGGACAGGTCATTTTTAGTGACCAAATACCCTACTGGGGAGAATCATTAATCATAAAGCATACGGGAGATTATTATTCTGTTTATGCCAATGTTAAAAATATTAAAGTCACAGTGAATGATAAAGTTGAGTCAAATCAGATTTTAGCTGAAACAAACGCAAAAGACTTTTATTTTGAACTTCGACATGAAGATGTAGCAATCAATCCCCTGAACTGGATAAGGATAAAACATGAAGATTAATAAATACTTTTTATTTCTAGCAATGGCCGTTATTGTAACTTTTTTTGGTCGCCCACTGTTTTCATGGGCTGAAGATCGCTATTCAGATTTACAAAATTTTTCAAAAATACTTAACCTTGTTCAGCAGTATTATGTTGAACCAGTCGATACTAAAAAATTAGTGCAAGGTGCTATAAAGGGCATGCTTAAAGAGTTAGATCCGCACACAAATTATATGCCTGCAGACATTTTTAAAGATTTTGAATCTGAGACAGCTGGTGAATTCGGCGGTTTAGGAATAGAAATTTCAATTCAAAATAATATTCTGACAATTATTTCTCCGATTGAAGACACTCCTGCATGGAAAGCAGGAATCAAAGCTGGTGACAAAGTTGTCGCTATTGATGGCCAGACAACTAAGGGTTTTACACTAGTTGAAGCTTCTGCTTTACTTAAAGGCAAAAAAGGCCAACCTGTTACATTATCTGTTATTCGTGATGGCTTAGATAAACCTAAAGACATCGTTGTTGTTCGCGGTAACGTAAAAATTAAATCAGTTAAAGTGACTCCGCTAGATGGGTCTTACTTGTATGTGAAAATCACAAGCTTTATTGAAACGACAAGCAAAGAATTAGAAACAGCACTGGCTGAACACAGTAAAAAACATAATGGCAAAATCGAAGGACTTTTAATCGATTTAAGAAGAAACCCAGGTGGTCTTCTTGAACAGGCTATTAAAATCAGTGATTTATTTATTAACGAAGGTGTAATCGTTAGCACTGTAGCCCGCGATATTAAAAATAAAGAAGTCACTTACGCCAGCAAAAAAGCAAAATATATGAATATTCCTATTATTGTTTTGATTAATGGATATTCGGCCAGTGCTAGCGAAATCGTGGCCGGCGCTTTACAAGATAATAAAAAAGCGATCATCGTCGGCGAAAGAAGTTTTGGTAAAGGTTCCGTTCAATCAGTGATTAAGTTAGGCGATGGCAGCGGTTTAAAACTGACTGTGGCCCGTTACTACACTCCAAGTGGTATTTCTATTCAAGCAGAAGGTATCAAGCCAGATATTGAAATTGAAGATGTTGATGCAGAAGTTTTTGCCAAGGCTATCAGTGATAAAAAAGAAATTCGCGAACAAGATATTGCTGGTCATTTAAAAGGTGATAAAGAAAAGAAAGCTGCGGCAGCTAAGACCAAAACAAACACAGTGGTTTGGTGGAAAGATTTAGCCAACAAAAAAGAAATTGAATTAACAGATAAAGAAAAAGTTTTTAAGACAGACTACCAAGCCTACCAAGCCTATTCGTACTTAAAGGCTTGGAAGACTTTGAAACAATTAACTAAATAATTAGTTTTGTTCTTCTTTAATGTCTTTAGCGTCAACTTCTTTGATTTTCGCTTTAGAAGTTAAAAGTTTCATCACTTTTTCTTCTGTGATCATATAAGTTAAACGACTCGCTTGATCGGGTTTAGAGTACCATTCACGAATACGTGCTAATTCAATACCAGTTTGTTTTGCGTACTCATCAAACTTGATATCAAGATCTTCATCTTTACAGTGTAATTCATGTTTTTCAGCTAAAGCATCAATCAAGAAACTAGATTGAATCATTTCAGAAGCTGTTTTTGCAAAATCAGAATCCCATTTGTTCACATAGGCTTCAAATTCAGTTTCTTGCATACCTTGTTCAGACATCCGTTTTTTAAAATCAGTAATCAAAGTTGCTTTTTGTTCTTTTAGTAAAGTGGCTGGAACATCAACTGGATTTTCTTGAACTAATTTTTTGACTAAATGATTTTTGAAATTATCTTCGATACGTTTTGTTTCTGTTTGTTCCATATCTTTTTTAACCGTGCTCTTGAATTCTTCAACAGTTTGTTTAGCACCGATTTGGGTTAGCAATTCGTCAGTTAGTTCAGGCATGTCTTTTTTCTTTAAAGATTTTAAAGTCACTTTGAATTCAACTGGTTTTCCAGCAATTTCAGCTGAATGGTATGGGTCTGGAAATTTCAAATGAATTGATTTATTAGCACCGATTTTCATTCCAACAACGCCCTCTTCAAAGCCTTCGATAAATTGTTTAGCTCCTAATTCAAGATTATGATCAGCACCTTTGCCATTCTCTAATGGTTTGCCATCAACAAAGCCTTCAAAATCTAAAATAGCCACATCACCGTTTTGTGCTGGGCGATCTTCCAAAACGGATACTAGTTCTGCTTTTGATTGACGAACATTAGTGATGACCTTCTCAAACTCTGTTTCATTGAAAACATATTTTTCTTTTTCAACTTCTAAGTTTTCCCATTTTTTAATTTTAACTTCAGGGCGAACTTCTAAAATTGCCGTGAATTTAAAGTCTTTATCTTCAGTTGGATCTTCGAATTCAAATTCAGGATAGCTGATTGGATCAATATTATTATCTTTTAAAGCCTTAGGGTAATGAGATTGGATCAAATCCTGAGCCACATCGCCAGAGACTTGAGATTTATAAAGTGATTTGATTGTCGCTAGCGGAGCCTTGCCTTTACGGAAACCTTTGATCTGTGCGTTTCTTTGAATGCCATGGTATACTTTCTCAAAAGCAGTCTCAACAGAGTCTTTTGGGATTTCAATATTGATTTTTCTTTGTAAACCTTCAGTGATTTGAACTTGTGCTTTCACAGAGTCTCCTTTTACTATATAGCTGTATTTGCAGGTCAATTAGCTGGTTATTTTTACATTGCGAAACTAGAGTAATTTATAAGCAAAGGCAACCCGAATTTTAAGGAACTGAATTGAAACCACAGAATAATCAAAAAATTCATTTTGTAACTGGTAAGGGTGGAGTCGGAAAGTCCTTTTTTGCTGCAGGATTGGCACTTAAAATTGGTTTTGCCTCTAAGGCCCAAGATCATAATCAGTCTGAGCCCGTTTTATTGGCAGAAATAAATGAAAGAAGTTTTTACACGGATTATTTAGCGATTCCGCATTTAGGCTATAAACCCACTGTGTTTTCATTCACATTAAATAATGAAAAAATTCAGCTGGATGTAGCACAGTGGAACGCAGAAAACTGTTTGAAAGAGTACGCTTTACATCTACTAAAAGTTGAATCTTTATATAAATTATTTTTTCAAAATCCGATTTCAAAATCACTGATTGAAATCGCCCCTGGCCTAAAGGAATTAGCCATCTTAGGTAAAGCCACTTCCGGCCCAAGACATCACGGTCCTGAAATGCGCTATAAAGAAATCATTTTTGACTCTTTTGCCACAGGACATTTTTTATCAGCACTACGTGCCCCTCTTGCATTATCTGAGACAATTCGTTTTGGCCCTATGGGCGAACAATCGCGCGGAATTAATCAATGGCTTAGAAATACAGAATTCTGTCACATTCATATTGTTACATTGCCAGAAGAGCTACCCATTACAGAAACGATTGAACTGTACCATCAAATTAAAAATGAATTTGGCTTGGTGCCAAAAGTTTATTTAAATAATGTTTTTAATGTAAATCAAAACCAAATAAAAAACGAATCTGATGAATTAAAAAATTATTTTTATTTGCAGATTGAACAGCAAGAAAAATCAAAACAACTTTTGACCAAAGAAAAAATTCTTTTTCAAGAAATTCCATACTTCCCGAAAATTAACACCACTGAATTGTTAAAGAATTTGGCAAATTTTCTTCAAGGTACCGCATGATTCACTTCGAACATAAAACGAAAACAATAATTTGTATTGGTTCAGGAGGGGTGGGTAAAACCACAATCTCAGCAGCTTTAGGTGTGGGGCTATCGCTAGAAAACAAAAAAATTTTAGTGATGACGATAGATCCTTCGCAAAGATTAGCCCAAGCCCTAGGAATTAAAGCCGACGGTGAAATTCATCAAGTTCAAGAAAATCTTTTTGCATGCACATTAAATCATGAACAAACATTCAAGAATTTTATCACAGAGGCCAGTCAAAAAATCAAATCTCAAAATTCAGATTTAATTGAAGTCGAAAAACTTTTAAAAAATAAATTATACCAACAGCTTTCAACAAAACTGAGTGGGTCACAAGATTTTACGGCGCTATACCAATTACAAAAATATGTTGAATCAAAAGTTTACGATATTGTTATTCTAGATACTCCACCAGCACAACACACATGGCAGTTTTTGCATTCGGCAGAAAAGTTGGCCCAGCTATTCAATGAAGGCGTAGCCCAGTGGTTCAGAGAAGCTGACCAAAAAAATACTCCGTTTTTAAAAAAAGTTTTAAATATTGGCACTCAGCAAGTTCTAAAAACATTAGAAAGTTTAACTGGGTCAGAATTTATTAAAGAATTGTCTGCATTTTTTTCTGCTGTGCAAAAATGGCAGACTCCATTAGAAAAACAAGTTTGGGCAGCGCATAAGTTATTATCATCACAAGAAACTGAATTTGTTCTGGTGACGGGTCTTGATCGCAGCCGACTAGATGAAGCCCAAAAGCTCAGCCATGAAATTTATAAACAAGGTTATAACCTGAAATCGATTATTATTAATCGGTCGTTGAATTGGAACTTACAAACGGTGGCCAAAGACCAAACTATTCAACAGTACTTAAACTATTTTAAACAGCTTCAAGACCATTTAACTGAATCAAAGTCCAAGTTTGGCAGTCATCTAAAGGTGTACAAATGCCAAGAAGTCGGACAAGATAATGACTATGTTAAAACTCTTAAAAACATTTACGAAAAAATTCAAAGTCTGTAGTCATATTACAATTTATTTAGCCTTAGCTTTCATCTTTTTAGGATGTTCGCTGTTTCAAAGCCAACCAACAGTCGAAGTTGAGAAAACTTATGAATTAGATGAAGCTAAAAAATTTATTGTTCTAGGCGAGTACGAAAAAGCAGAAAAGTTTTTATTAGTCGCAAGATTAAAAATCGACACAGAACAAGATGATCAAAAAAGAATCGATATTTTACTTCATCTGGCTAAAGTCTACGACCAGATGTCATTACCAGAAAAAGCGATTCTTAACTTACAGGAAGCTTTGCAGTTAAGTAGTTTAAGTCGTTTAGATTATATCAAGACGCAGTCAATGTTATTAAAAAACTTAGCCAAAGTAAAAGTTCCGCTAGACAACTTTGAAAATACCCAACGCCGTCAATTTTTGACACGTGTTGTGCAATCACAAAGTTCTAAAAAAGATTCACTAGAAGCCCTTCGCTGGACCTTAGATTTTAATTGTGATCAATACTGTGTTGAAGAAATTCAATTTTTAAAGGAAATCCAGATTCAATTTTATTATGTCATTGAAATGGACTCTGAACAGTATCAACGAGCCTATGATGTTCTTATTTCAAGATATACTTTTTTTGAAGGCTATTTAGATGATTCTAAGTTGGATTTAGCCTACAGAAAAAAAATAGCCATGACATTATTTGACTGTATTCAAAAAGCTAAAAATATTCATTTAGAAAATCAAACATCAGGGTCTTTGCAGACAGGTCAGATTGTCATTCAGCTGGAATCGCTACAGAAAAAAATAGAACTTTGGCTTTATGAAAAAGGTGCTTAATGGAAAAAACAACGCAGCAAAACGCCGAACAAGAAAAAGCACAAATAGAATTGCATGCCAAGATTTGTTTAAAAATTGATAAAGTCATGGCTTGGTTTCAAAGGCGCACATCACAATTAGAATATCCAATTTATTCTAGCTACGACATACGTGATGCTGGCTATAAAATTACTAATGTCGATGCGAATATTTACCCAGCAGGTTTTAACAACATTTGTCCTGTGGACAAAGAATCAGCTGTCGACTTATTTAAAAAATATATTCATGTTCACTACGGTGATAAAATCCAAAAAATATTACTAGTCACTGAAGAACACACCAATAATCCTTACTATGTTGAAAACGTAGCGACGCTGAATGAATTATTAATATCAGCTGGATTTCAAGTGCAAATCGCATTTCCTAAAAGTCTTGAACAAAGTCTTGAACTAACAAGTGTTACCGGAAAAAAAATCACGGTGCACAGCGGGTATTCGTCATCAGAATCTTTTCAAAAATTTAATCCTGACTTAGTTCTGAGTAATAATGATTTTTCATTAGCACTAGCAGAATGGGCAGAACAAATCAGTCAGCCGATGAACCCGCCCCGTGAATTAGGTTGGTATCAAAGAAAAAAATCCAGATATTTTGAAAACTATAATCAATTAGTGAATGAATTCAGTGAAATTATTGAAGTTGATCCTTTTTTAATGCGTGTTGAAACAGAACTGTTTGAACATTTTGATATTAACAGCGATCCAAGCCGTGATGAATTAGCTGTACAAGTTGACTCGTTTTTAGAAAAATTAACTGTTTCGTATAAAAAATTAGGAATCACTGAAAGGCCATTTTGCTTTGTGAAAAATAATGCAGGAACCTACGGTTTAGCTGTTGTTAAAGTTTCATCTGGTGAAGAAGTTAAAGAATGGACTTATAAATCACGAAAGA
This sequence comes from Bdellovibrio sp., assembly GCA_043721535.1. Taxonomy (GTDB): domain Bacteria; phylum Bdellovibrionota; class Bdellovibrionia; order Bdellovibrionales; family Bdellovibrionaceae; genus Pseudobdellovibrio. The sequence continues at coordinate 16,240 of JAYSQO010000077.1, forward strand.
AAATGAAAGCCGCAAAAGGCGGCCGTGATGTTGAAGAAGTAATTATTCAAGAAGGTATTCCTTCTGTGGTCACTGCAGATCTAGCATCAGCAGAACCAGTCATCTATATGGTCGGTTGTGAACTGGCTGGTGGCTTCTTGCGAAGTCATAGCGAGAAATCGTCCACTGAAAGTTTAAACTCACCTGGGGCTGTTTACAAAAAGCTCTGTGTGACAGATTTATACGACAATCGTATGGGCTGCCCGTTAGAAAATGTTTACGGTTGGTCAGCTAAAATTGGTTTACTGGCTATTGGTCTAGAAGCCCAACAGATGAAAGTCCAATTCAAGAACTATAAAAAGGCTGAATGCGGATCTATATGATAGATTTATCTTATGGCTAACAAAAACGATAAAACTCAACTTAAATCAGTTCTATTTTTTGCACTGACTTTTGCTTTTGGTTTAACTTTTTTCTATGCCTACGTGAATGATCAATTTACATTTCGTGATCCTGCAGCCATTCGTGGCAAAATTAATCAAATCCATAATTTAGATCCTGATGAATTAAAATTTGAGATATCAAAAAATTTAAGAATACAGCCAATTTCAACGACTGAAAAACACATCCGATTTTCTGGGTTTTCATCAAATATTTGTAAACAATATGAAGACATTGAAATTCAATTTTTAGCTGAAGGTATTTCAGTGGCTGGTGAACCACCAACATTTTCAATCAAAGCGCCTTGTTTGCCTGCTCAAGATCCTGTGGATTTAGCAACGATTGAAATTCCGATTGCTGAATTGATGAAACACAAGCCAGGTAATTTATCAATCAAGTTTGATCAGTACAAATCGACATACAGTTTTAAAAATGCTGCCGATTCTTGGCCGCAAACTTGGGTTTTAAAAGCTGTGATTTTTAGTAGTAAAAACGGAAACGCAAAAAAAGTTTCTTTTGATTCTCAATGGGTTGCCGGTGAGCAACCCATCGTTTTAGAATTTTAATATCTAACAAAAACAATAAAAATTAAAACTGTTTAGCTAGTTCTACAAATGTGCGAACCATTACGCCAGTTGCGCCTTTAGCGCTACAATAATTTAAACGATTGCCACAGGCGTAAGCTGTTCCTGCTACGTCGAAATGCGCCCACGGGATGCTATTATCAACAAACTGCTCTAAAAATCCTGCAGCAGTCGATGAACCGGCTCCGCCAGAATATGAAATGTTTGATAGATCAGCATAAACGCCTTTCATGTCTTTAACATGCTGGTCAACTAAAGGCATATTCCAAACAAGTTCACCAGACACTTGCGCTGCTTTTTCAACTTTAGTTTTCAAAGCAGCATTTCGTGTAAAATAACCTGTGTGAATATTTCCAAGCGCAACAACCATAGCCCCAGTTAATGTAGCCGCATCAATGATGACTGCTGGCTTTTGTTCAGAAGCATAACATAAAGCATCTGATAAAATTAATCGGCCTTCAGCATCTGTGTTATTAATTTCAAAAGTTTTACCATTGCGGGCTGTGTGAACATCACCTGGTTTTGTTGCACGACCGTTTGGCATATTTTCTGTTGCTGGAACAAAAGCAATCGCATTAATTTTTAATTTCAATCTGGCAATCGCTAACATTGTACCAATGACAGCTGCGCCGCCACACATATCATATTTCATGTCTTCCATTTTAGCACCGGGTTTTAAACTGATTCCGCCGCTATCAAATGTTAAACCTTTACCAACAAAAGCCACTGGTTTTTTTGTTTTCGCAGCGCCATTGTATTCCATAACGATAAATCGTGGCTCTTCATTTGAACCTTGCGCGACCCCTAAAAAACCGCCCATTTTTTCTTTTTCAATTCTTTTTTTATCCCACGCTGTGACTTTAAGACCAGAACCTTTAGCGCCGCTGATTACGTGATTTGCTAAAACAGTTGGCGTCATTAAATTACCAGGCATATCACCTAGTCTGCGTGCAAAATTTGTAGCTTCAGCTAAGATTGCAGCTGTTTGAAAAGCTTGAACTAAAGCTTTATCTTTTGCTGTTTTAGAAACTAAGTTGATTGTTAAAATTTTAGTTTCTTTTTTGTCTTTGATATTTTTAAGTTCATCAAATGAATAACCAGCTAAATGAAGACCTTCTACAAAAGCTTGAACATATTCAGCACGATCTTTTTTAGAAGTTGTTAAACCATCAAGGCTTACGAAAACTTCAGTTAACTTAACAGTTTTCATTTCTTTTAATAAAGCCGCTGCAGCCCCGCGAACAACTTCATGATTCATTTTAGTTTCGACACCTAAGCCAACAACTAAAACATGTCTAAAATTATTTAAGTTAGCTTCTCTGAAAGTGATCACTTCTTGAAGAGCACCTGTAATTAATTTGTCTTCCGTTGAAGACTCAAAAATCTCTTGAATTTCTTTTTCAGTGATTTTTGCGGGTTTATCTTTAACTGAATTGGGTTTTGAGAAAAAGACAACCCCTTGGCCTTGTAATACAGATAAATCTTTAGCGTGTAGATGAACTTGAACTTCAGTCATAATTAACTCCTTGTTTTGCAAAGCCATAGTGTCTCAATTTGAGAATAGTGTGTAGCAGTATTCTCAACCCAAGTCATTTCGACTAGACTAGTCGAATAATTTTTAGTCGGCAGTCCACAAAATGATAAAGTGTGGCCATTAATAGCCCGATTAAAAAGAAGTAAAACAAACCAAAAACAGGAGCCTGAACGTGCCATTATTACCTTACGTCATTGAACAAACATCCAAAGGTGAACGATCATACGACATCTACTCAAGATTGCTGAAAGATCGCATAGTTATTTTAGGTTCACCTGTCACTGACGAAGTCGCTAATGCGATTATTGCTCAAATTTTATTTTTAGAAGTTGATAATCCTGAAAAAGATATCCAATTTTATATCAATTCACCGGGCGGAAGCGTTTCAGCAGGTATGGCGATCTATGATATGATGCAATTTGTGAAATGTGACGTGGCAACGTACTGCTTAGGTATGGCAGCCAGCATGGGATCTTTATTGCTAACTGCAGGAACCAAAGGTAAACGTTTTTCAATGCCGAATTCACGCATTATGATTCACCAACCTTTGCTTCATGGCGGTGGTCTATCAGGTCAAGTCACTGATATTGAAATTCATGCTAAAGAGTTGATTAAAACAAAAGAAAAATTAACTCGTATTTATGAAAAGCACACAGGAAATGATTATCAAAAATTATTTCACGCCATGGAACGTGATAATTTCATGGATCCGCAAACAGCTAAAGAATTTGGATTAATTGATCACGTTATTGAATCACGTAAATTGAGCAAAGGATAATTGAAAATATGAAAGATGCACAACTAAGATGTTCATTCTGTGGAAAAGGCCAAAAAGAAGTTAAAAAACTCATTGCCGGTCCAAGTGTATATATTTGTGATGAATGTATTGATTTATGCATGGATATCATTGACGAGGAAAAAGAAAAAGAGACCTCTGTCAAAGGAGCTTTCAGAGTTCCCAAGCCAAATGAAATCAAAGCCTTTTTAGATGACTATGTGATCGGGCAGTTAACAGCGAAAAAAACAATCGCCGTTGCCGTTCATAATCACTACAAACGTATTAATGCATTAACAAACAAAAAGTCTTCTGATGTTGAACTTCAAAAATCAAATATTTTACTGATCGGACCAACAGGTTCGGGTAAAACTTTGATCGCGCAAACAATTGCAAAAATTTTGAATGTTCCATTTGCAATGGCAGATGCGACAACGCTAACAGAAGCCGGTTATGTCGGTGAAGACGTTGAAAATGTGGTTCTTAATTTACTACAAGCTTCTGATTATGACATTGAAAAATGTAAACGTGGAATTATCTACGTCGATGAGATCGATAAGATTTCTCGTAAATCTGAAAATCCATCAATTACCAGAGATGTCAGCGGTGAAGGCGTTCAGCAGGCTTTACTTAAAATCTTAGAGGGTACAGTCGCGAACTTACCTCCTAAAGGTGGTCGTAAACATCCTCAACAAGAATTTATTCAAGTCGACACAACAAATATTTTATTTATTTGCGGTGGAGCTTTCGTAGGCCTTGATAAAATTATTGAAAACAGAACTGTCAATAAATCAATGGGTATCGGCGGCGACATCACAGCTAAATCGGACGCTGACACAGAAGAATTATTAACAAAAGTATCACCAGATGACTTATCTAAATTTGGTTTGATCCCAGAATTCATCGGTCGTTTACCGTGTATTGCGACATTAGCGCCTCTTAAAGAAGATGCTTTAATGGGTATTTTAACACAGCCTAAAAATGCTGTTGTTAAACAGTACCAAAAATTATTTTCATTTGAAGGTGTTGATTTAAAATTTACTGATTCAGCTTTAAAAGCCATTGCCAAAGAAGCTTTAAAACGTAAAACGGGAGCACGTGGTCTTCGTGGAGTTATCGAATCATCAATGCTTGATGTGATGTATGATATTCCTGGTATGACAAATGTTAAAGAAGTCGTTATTGATGAAAAAGTCATTCAAGAAGCTGGTCAGCCAAAATATGTTTATTATTCTGATGAAGAAATGAAAGCTAAAGCTGAAGCTGCTAAAAAGAAAGAATCCGAGTCAGCTTAGATCTTAATATATCAAAAATTTAACCTTTTAAAGCTCATCGAAAGATGAGCTTTTTTTTGTTTACGCATAGAACCAAATGCATTGAATCTGATTTAATACACATTTAATGTTATGTGACCTCTTAGAGACTCTTATACTGCCTGAAAAACGAGATGTTTTGACGTCAACAGACAGCGACTAGACTATTTTGTTTTGCGCATTTGATAAAAAGACTTTGCACTCTGCCAATAAAAAAATAAAATAGAAGAAGATCTAAGTTTATCAAAAGATAGATTAACCAAAGATCAAAAGATGCGGGTCCTAAGCCCAAGTCTTACACAAAGTAAAGATCAAACTGGTTTTTACATTTCATGGAAGGAGCTCTCATGGCCAGCAATCAGACTCAGCAACTACCCTTACTTCCGTTACGTGATCTCATAATATTTCCACATATGATGATGCCATTATTTGTAGGACGTGAAAAAAGTATCAATGCTTTAGAAGACGCTATGAGCAAACAGACAGATATTATTTTGGCGGCACAAAAAGATGCCAAAACAAATAACCCTGAAGAAAAAGATATCTACACGATTGGGACTGTGGGTTCGATCATTCAATTACTAAGACTTCCAGATGGAACAGTAAAAGTTCTTGTTGAAGGAAAACGCAGAGCACGCATTAAAGGCTTTGTTCCCAACGAAGGGTTCTTCGTTGTAAACTGTGATGTGATCGACGAAGAAGTTGAAAATCCAACTGAAGCATCAGCTTTAGTTAGATCAGTGAAAACAACTTTTGAAACTTATGTTAAATTAAACAAGCGCATTCCACCTGAAATCCTTATGCGAGTTTCTAGCATCGAAAGTGCTGGCGAATTAGCAGATATCATTGTGGCCCAATTAAATTTAAAACTAGAAGATAAACAAAACATTCTAGAAATTATAGATCCAGCAAAGCGTTTAGAAAATTTGTTGAATTTAATGACGGGTGAAATTGAAATTCTTGAAGTCGAAAAGAAAATCAGAACACGCGTTAAAAAACAAATGGAAAAATCACAAAAAGAATATTATCTAAACGAACAAATGCAAGCAATTCAAAAAGAACTTGGTGAAAAAGATGATTACCAAGCTGAATTGGAAGATCTATCAACTAAATGTAAAGATAAAAAAATGCCTCAAGAGGCCAAAGACAAAGTTAATAAAGAAATTAAAAAGTTAAAATTAATGTCACCAATGAGCGCTGAAGCCACAGTTGTCAGAAATTACATCGACTGGGTGCTGTCACTTCCTTGGAATGATTATTCGGCGGATAAGCATGATGTTAAAAATGCGAAAAAAATTCTTGATGATGACCACTGGGGTTTAGAAAAAGTTAAAGAAAGAATTTTAGAATACTTAGCTGTTCTTTCTTTATCACGAAATATGCGCGGACCTATTATTTGTTTAGCTGGGCCTCCGGGGGTTGGTAAAACATCGCTTGCAAGATCAATCGCTGAATCATTGAATCGTCCCTTTGCACGAATTTCATTAGGCGGGGTACGTGATGAAGCTGAAATTCGTGGTCATCGCAAAACATATGTGGGCGCGATGCCAGGTAAAATCTTACAAGCATTACGTAAAGTCGACAAAGGAAACCCTGTTGTGTTGTTAGATGAAATCGATAAAATGGCTAACGATTTCAGAGGTGACCCAGCATCTGCGATGTTAGAAGTTTTAGATCCAGAACAAAATTCATCATTTTCTGATCACTACTTAGAATTAGAATATGATTTATCAAATGTGATGTTTGTGGCGACAGCGAATAATTTAGGAAATGTGCCGCGCCCGTTACTTGATCGTATGGAAATCATTTATTTAGATGGTTACATCGAACAAGAAAAATTTCACATCGCTAAAAACTATTTGATTCCAAAACAATTAGCGAATCACGGTTTAAAAGACATGAGAGTCACGATTCAAGATAAAGCTGTTCGCGATATTATTCGTTACTACACACGTGAAGCCGGTGTTCGTAATTTAGAACGTGAAATTGCTAATGTATTTAGAAAAGTTGCTAAAGATGTAGTGATGTCAGATATGGTTGCTGAACTAACCAGAGAAGGTTCAACCACTAAAACTAAAGCGCCTACTAAAAAAGGCAAATCAGCTAAAGCAGCCTCTAAGAAAAAAGAAGTCGTTTACGTGGTTACACCAGAAAAACTTGTGGAGCTTTTAGGCGCGCACAAATTACGTCATGGTGAAATTGAAAAACAAAATGAAATTGGTCTTACCAATGGAATGGCATGGACAGAAGTTGGCGGAGACTTGCTAGCTGTTGAAGTCAGTGCCGTTCCGGGTAAGGGCAAATTTACAGTCACAGGCCAACTGGGTGATGTGATGAAAGAATCATGCTCTGCAGCTATGAGTTACGTCAGATCCCGTGGTCCTTTATTTGGATTTGATAAAGAATTCTACGCAAACATTGATATTCATATCCATTTACCAGAGGGTGCTACACCGAAAGACGGGCCATCAGCAGGTATTGCATTAACAACTTCAATTGTTTCTGCAATTACAAAAATACCTGTTAAACGCACTGTCGCTATGACCGGTGAAGTTTCACTTCGCGGTAAAGTTTTAGCTATCGGTGGACTAAAAGAGAAAGTTTTAGCAGCTCATCGTGGCGGGATTAAAATGATTATTTGTCCGAAAGAAAATGAAAAAGATCTTAAAGACATTCCAAAAGAAGTCCTTAAAGAGCTTAAAGTTGTGCTGGTTGATCACGTCGATCAAGTTCTGATTAATGCTTTAGATATTAAAAACCCTAAAGAGTTATTCAAAATGTCATCTGAACGTGAATTTGGGATTAAAGCCCATTACACTGGCCAACAGATTCATACGACTCATTAAAAGAGCTTTCAATGCGCCTGTGCTTAATGTACAGGCGCAATAATACATTTCTTACAATCACCATAAGTTATTGAATTACTTGGCAGACTTAATCCATTAAAAATGGTCCTACTTAAAATCTTAGCTAAACCGATCGTTAGTCTTGACCCAATCTTAAAAAATCTGTAGCTTGCCTAAATTCAAAAGGATTTAGTAACAATGAACGCAGAACGGCTATACGAATTAGGCAAACTATACTGCGATCGTGGCGACTACAGCTTAGCATTACCCAACTTGATTGAAGCGATCGATATTTGTCTAAAGGAAAAAAATTACGAAATGTATTTAAAATGTGCTGGTCACGTTTTAAAAATCTATGCAGAAAAAGAAGAGTATGATCAACTTTCTGCATTTAAAGAAAAACTACAAGACACAGTTATTCGTGAAAATATTCAGTTAAGTTCACGAGTGTACTACGTATTTGGTGTGGCCGCCGTTTACAAAGGCCAAGTCGAAAACGGTCTTGAATATTTTAAAATAGCTTTAGATCACGCTTTAAAAATGGATCACAAAGAAGATATTTGTTACGCAATCTTGGGCTTATCAATTTGCTATCGTCATCAAAAACGTTTCGAAGACGCATTAAAAGAGATTTATAACTTAAATATCTTCATGCAATTTATTGAAAACGTAGACTTAAAAGTTGCAGTTACAACAGCTAATGCACTAGTTCTATTTGATCTCAAAAAATATGAACAAGCTTTAGAACTTTTTTGGCAAGCTTATGAGCAAATCAAGCAAACAAAACAGTTAATTACAACTATCAGCATACTAAATAATATTGGCAGTTGTTTATTCGAACTAGGTCAAAAAGACGTCGCTAAAGTTTATTTTGATATAGTCTTAAAAAGTATTGATAAAAATAACGGTCGAAAAATGCTTTCACAAATTGAAGCCTATGTCTCTACCTATAAAAATACAGATGGAAACAACTTTGATATATCATTTGATTTTGATAATCACTTAGTTAAAGAAAAACAATTAGGTTTAATTGATTTTAAAAATCAATTTATTTTGCTGGATCTTTTAAAACTGTTTATTTCAAAACAGGGTGAAGTTTTCTCTAAAGAATTTTTAGTCGAACACATTTGGAAACAAGAATACGATCCAGCTGTTCATGATAATAAAATTTATGTAACTATAAAGCGTTTACGTAAAATGATTGAACCAGATTACGATCGTCCAAAATACATTTTCAGATCTAAAAATGGCTATTTCTTAAATAAATCAATTAAAGTTAATGATCAGTTTGCTCATCAAGAGGGGAGAGCTTAATGAAAACATTCATCGTCGGTTTTATTTTAGCGTTATCAGTACTGGCACAGGCGCAAAGCCAATGTGGTGTAGAGACTCTTGGAGGAACAGATCTTTTTCCGTTTAACCAAGGTATAGCTCAGCCATTCCCGTGGAGTTCAGTTCAAGGTATTTGGACAACAATTGATGATCCAAATATTTTAATTAAATTTAAGGTTGTTCGTGAAAGCCAAAGGACCAAGCACCTTAATGTCGAAATCTATAACAAAATTGATTGTAAAAAACCTATTTATTCTGGTGGCGGAATAATGAGCCAATCAGAAAAGAATGTGATCAGAGTTCAACTAATGGGCCGTGATTATGTTCAAAAATTAATGAAGCTAGCGGTTTTTGATCCAGAAGCTTTATTGATGGATAAAAATGTATGTTCTAAAAATGTTTGGGCAGCAACAATCATCGATATTGAATCTGAAGAAACATCTAGCATTGAAGGCACAGGCCAAAGTAATATGATGCTGAAAAAAATCACATCATCATTAGATCTATATTGCCGTCGCAGTCGTAATTAGTATTAAAAAAGCCTTGTCTCAAGGACTGAGATGGGGTTATAAGTTTTGAACGTTCAACAGGGAATTAGCTCAGTTGGTAGAGCGCTACCCTTACAAGGTAGATGTCATCGGTTCGAATCCGGTATTCCCTACCATTTTTCGCTCTGAAAAATGACTCCGAAAAAAATCAAAGGAACTTTAAAATGTCTAAAGTTATCCCTTTAAAAACAAACAGAAAAGATTCTGATAACTTTATAGGCTTATCATCTTTGTTAAAGAGCTTGTCCAATGTTTAAACCTAACAAGTTAAAATATCATCCATATTTTTTGAGTCAGGTTATCATAAGAAGACCTTATTTAACTGAAGAAAAGATAGAGAATGTACTACTCCATCACGAGACAAAAACAGTGCAAGAAAATGGACGCATTGCTTATGATGGCTATGACATAGACGCAAAAAAATTTATAAAAGTGGTCGTTGAAGTGAGTGGCAACGAACAAGTCATCTTCAATGCTTATTACAACAGAAGTTATAAACCTAGATCAGCGAGGACATAATGAAAATTATTTTTGATAAAAAAACAGGAATGTTGAATATTCAATTCAAAGAAGAACCTAGCACTGAAAGTTCTGAGTTAGAGCCTGGTGTTGTCGTTGATTACAATGCTAAAGGTGAAATTGTCGGAATTGAAATTGAAGATGCAAGTAAGTTTGATATGTCTAAAGTCAGCTTTGAAACTTTAGAAAAAGTAATCTGATTTATTCTACATATCTAAAGTTGGAGTCAGACTGCCCCTGTCATTGATGGAGAGCCGAAACCATTACTATGATCTCCGCCGTTTTTTTGGTTTTGATTGAACAGAAGGCTTGTATTTTATCGCACTGATTTTTTACGCTCACCACTAGCTATGGAACAAAAATACAAATCTTATTGACTTTAAACAGGTCGCCACAAAAGCGGCCTTCTGCTTAAATATAATAGAGCGGTCACTAAGCCTGTGCTTTTAAATGTTTTCTTATCAACAAGATAGGATCAACCTCAAGTCTAATATATTGCCAGACAAAAAGGTTCTGACAGTACTGACCGGCAAGGCGCCCAAAGACATTTGGTTTTGTTTGGGTTTATTTAGGTCCAGGTAAACCTTTTTTTATATGCTCTATGGGAATTGCAAAATTGAATGTGAAGTCGTCGTAAAATTTTGAGGTAATACCGTTTTCACATTTGTCACTATTTGAATAACATCCAGCGTGAATTGCAAGCACACAGTATTTGTCGCCAATTTTTTTATACAGTGGAGCACCTGAAGTTTTAGCGCGAGCCGCACAGTCATGACCGAAGTTTTTAAGGCTTCCACTTCCAATATA